>NZ_JBGLYK010000047.1:0-30060 GCF_047304025.1 Pseudomonas sp. Pseusp97
CCACGCCCAGCAGGGTCAGGAGCATGTCCATGTCGTCCTGGTCGGCCTCGGCGTGGTTGGTGTAGCAGATGTCGCAGCCCATGGGCACGCCCAGCAGCTTGGCGCAGAAGTGGTCTTCCAGCCCCGCGCGGATGATCTGCTTGCCGTTGTACAGGTACTCCGGGCCGATGAAACCGACCACGGTGTTCACCAGGAACGGCTTGAAGTGCCGCGCCACCGCGTAGGCGCGGGTCTCGCAGGTCTGCTGGTCGACGCCGTGGTGGGCGTTGGCCGACAGCGCGCTGCCCTGGCCGGTCTCGAAGTACATGAGGTTGTCACCCAGGGTGCCGCGCTTCTGCGACAGCCCCGCCTCGTAGCCTTCCTGGAGGATCGACAGGCTCACGCCGAAGCTGGCGTTGGCCGCTTCGGTGCCGGCGATGGACTGGAACACCAGGTCCAGCGGCGCGCCGCGGTTGATCGCCTCGATGGAGCTGGTGACGTGGGTCAGCACGCAGGACTGGGTGGGAATCTCGTAGCGCTGGATGATCGCGTCGAGCATCTCCAGCAGGGTGCAGATCGATTGCAGGCTGTCGGTGGCCGGGTTGATGCCGAGCATGGCATCGCCATTGCCGTAGAGCAGGCCGTCGAGCACGCTGGCGGCGATGCCGGCCGGGTCGTCCGTGGGGTGGTTGGGTTGCAGCCGGGTGGACATGCGTCCGCGCAGCCCCATGGTGTTGCGGAAGCGGGTGACCACGCGGATTTTCTGCGCGATCAGCACCAGGTCCTGCACGCGCATGATCTTCGACACCGCCGCCGCCATTTCCGGCGTCAGCCCTGGCGCCAGGGCGCGCAGGCTGGTTTCTTCGGCCGCATCGCCGAGCAGCCAGTCGCGCAGGCCGCCCACCGTGAGATGGCTGACCGGCGCGAAGGCCTGGCGGTCGTGGCTGTCGATGATCAGCCGGGTGACTTCGTCGCTCTCGTAGGGGATCAGCGCCTCGTCGAGGAAGTGCTTGAGCGGAATGTCGGCCAGCGCCATCTGCGCGGCGACGCGCTCGGCGTCGCTTTGCGCGGCGACTCCGGCGAGGCGGTCGCCGGAGCGCGCCGGGCTGGCTTTCGCCATCACCTCGCGCAGGCTGTCGAAGCGCCAGGTCTGGCCACCGACGCTGTGGGCGAATCCGGACATGACGCTTCTCCTCAACCCTGGCTGGCGAACGATGCGTCGGTGCCGCGATTGAGGCTGATGACGATGCTGCAGCAGGAGCAGCCGCCGATCATCAGCACCAGGAACACCGAGGCGATGACGCTATTGAACCATAGCATCGCGGCCAGGCAGACCAGCGCCAGGACCAGGGCGATGGCCGGGACGACCGGGTAGCCCGGCGCGCGGAAGCTGCGCTCCAGGTCCGGCTCGCTGCGGCGCAGCTTGAACAGGCTGAACATGCTCATGATGTACATGACGATGGCGCCGAACACGCTCATGGTGATCATCGCCGCGGTCAGGGTCATGCCCTGCAGGCTGATCAGGCCGTCGCTGAAGATCGCCGCGATGCCTACCGCGCCGCCGGCGAGGATGGCACGGTGCGGGGTCTGGAAGCGCGAGAGTTTCGCCAGGCTGCGCGGCAGGAAGCCGGCGCGGGCCAGGGCGAAGAACTGCCGCGAGTAGCCCAGGATGATGCCGTGGAAGCTCGCCACCAGGCCGAACAGGCCGATCCACACCAGCATGTGCATCCAGGTGGAGTTGTTGCCGACCACGGCTTTCATCGCCTGCGGCAGCGGGTCGTTGATGTTCGACAGGGCGCGCCAGTCGCCTACGCCGCCAGCGAAGATCATCACGCCGATGGCCAGGGTCACCAGGGTCAGGATGCCGGCGATATAGGCGCGCGGGATGGTTCGTTTCGGGTCCTTGGCTTCCTCGGCGGCCATGGCTGCGCCCTCGATGGCGAGGAAGAACCAGATGGCGAACGGGATGGCGGCGAAGATGCCGGCCATCGCCGTGGAGCCGAACACGTCCGAGCCCGCCCAGCCGTTGAGCACGAAGTTGCTGAAGCTGAAGCCCGGCGCGACCACGCCCATGAACACCAGCAGCTCGGCCACCGCCAGCACGGTCACCACCAGTTCGAAGGTGGCGGCGATGCTCACGCCGAGGATGTTCAGAGTCATGAAGATCACGTAGGCGCCGGTGGCCGCCCATCGCGGGTCGAGACCGGGGAACTGCACGTTGAGGTAGGCGCCGATGGCCATGGCGATGGCCGGCGGGGCGAAGACGAACTCGATCAGGGTGGCGATGCCGGCGATCATCCCGCCGGTCTTGCCGAAGGCCCGCAGGCTGTAGGCGAAGGGCCCGCCGGCGTGGGGAATGGCGGTGGTCAGCTCGGTGTAGCTGAAGATGAAGCAGGTGTACATCACCGCGACGATCAGCGTGGTGACGAGGAAGCCCAGGGTGCCGGCGGCGGCCCAGCCGTAGCTCCAGCCGAAGTACTCGCCGGAGATCACCAGGCCCACGGCGAGCCCCCAGAGGTGCAGGGTGCCAAGCGTCGGTTTGAGTTGTGATGCGCTCATTGTTGTTATTCCTCTCTCCGCAAGGGTTAGGCCGCAGCGGGGGCGGGCCGCAGGGGCATGGACGGATACCTGAGCTTCGATGGTAGTGGCGCGATGCCCGCTGAGACTTGACCGCTGGAACCGGCTTTCGCCGCCCAGGGTCAACTGGCTGTTACCCATCGCCTCACCCTGTGCGCGGTGTTCGCTTCTGGTGCCTGAAATCGCCTGTCTGCCCTCTGCTGTGGCAGCTGCAGGCCAGGTGGGACGCCGGGTTCGCGGTTGTGGGTAACGGATGGGTGAGGCACGGGATTTGCTTTGTTTATTCGTTCCCTGTTCCCGCGTGCGACGTGCCCTGGGCACTTCATAACAAGATCGGTAACCGACATGAGCCAGCCTCTGTTTTCCCCGTCCGGCCTGAGCCTGCCCCTGGCCAGCAATATCGGCGTGCTGTCCGCCGCCGCCAGCGGCCTGGGTCGCTTCATCGGCGACCAGGGCGGCGACATCGACCGCGTCTTCGGCCGCGCCGGTATCGACCCGGAGCGCCTGCTGCATCCCACCCTGAGCCTGGCGCTGACCAACTATTGCCAGGTGCTGGAAGAAGCCGCGCGGCAGTCGGGCTGCGACAACTTCGGGTTGCGCTATGGCGAGCAGTTCCGCCCCCGCGAACTGGGCCTGCTGGGCTACGTCGGGCTGTGCTCGGAGACGCTGGAGGATGCGCTGAAGAATTTCGCCGCCGCCTTCCCCTATCACCAGCACGACACCCTGATCCGCCTGGTGGATTGCGGCGAGTGCTACCGCTTCGACTACCAGGTGCGCCACGGCGCGATCCTCGACCGCCGCCAGGATGCCGAGCTGACCTTAGGCATGGCGCTGAACCTGATGCGCCACGTCCTCGGCCCCGAATGGGCGCCGCGTGCGGTGAGCTTCGAGCACGCGCGGCCCGAGGGCTGGCAGGAGCATGGCCGGGTATTCGATGCGCCGGTGCTGTTCCAGCGCGGCTGCAATTCGATGCTGATTCCCAAGCGCGACCTCTACGGCCGGCAGATGCCCGAGCGCGACGCCAACCTGCTGTTCCTGGTGCAGGACGTGATCCGCCGCCTGGGCGAGCAGGGCGGTGCGCCGAATCTGGTGGAGGACGCCGGCACGCAGATTCGCCTGGCCCTGAGCGAGGGCGAGCCGTCGCTGGAGGTCATCGCCGAGCAGCTGGAGCTGACGACCGCCGGCCTGCAACGGCGCCTTCGCGAGGCCGGGCTGAGTTTCAGCCAACTGGTGGAAAACACCCGCCGCGAGCTGGCGCTGCATTACCTGCGCCAGCCGCAACGGCCGATCTCCGAGCTGGCGCCGCTGCTCGGTTACTCCGAGACCAGCGCCTTCTCCCGCGCCTTCCGCCGCTGGTTCGGCGTGAGCCCCCGGCAGTGGCGCAGCGACGCGCACTGACCAGCCTTTTGTAGGAGCGAGCTTGCTCGCGAATGGATCTCCCGGCGGCATCGAGGCTGGGCGGGTTCGCGAGCAAGCTCGCTCCTACAGGCTGCGCTGCGTGCTTGAACCCTGCGTAGGAGCGGACTCCGTCCGCGATTGCCTCGCGGCGGATAACGCTGGCGCGTTATGCGCCCTACGATCTGGCCGGCTTTTCGTAGGAGCTAGCTTGCTCGCGAATGGATCTCCCGGCGGCATCGACGCTGGGCGGGTTCGCGAGCAAGCTCGCTCCCACAGGCTTCGCTGCGTGCTTGACCCCGCGTAGGAGCGGACTCCGTCCGCGATTGCCTCGCGGCGGATAACGCTGGCGCGTTATGCGCCCTACGATCTGACCGGCCTCTTGTAGGAGCGAGCTTGCTCGCGAACGGATTTTCCGGCGGCATCGAGGCTGGGCGGGTTCGCGAGCAAGCTCGCTCCTACGGGCTGCGCTGCGTGCTTGAGCCCCGCGTAGGAGCGGACTCCGTCCGCGATAGGTGCGCGGTGCGCAGGATGCCATCGCGGACGGAGTCCGCTCCTACGAAAAGCATCCTGCCGATATCTTTTCTCCGGGCATAAAAAAGCGCGGCCCGCAGGCCGCGCAAAGATCGATTGGAGAGAATGCCCGGCTCGCGCCGGGCGGTGGTCAGGAGGAACTCAGAAGAAGCCCAGCGGGTTGATGTCGTAGCTCACCAGCAGGTTCTTGGTCTGCTGGTAGTGGTCGAGCATCATCTTGTGGGTCTCGCGGCCCACGCCGGATTTCTTGTAGCCACCGAAGGCGGCGTGCGCCGGGTACAGGTGGTAGCAGTTGGTCCACACGCGGCCGGCCTTGATGCCCCGGCCCATGCGATACGCGCGGTTGATGTCGCGGGTCCAGACGCCAGCGCCCAGGCCGTACTCGGTGTCGTTGGCGATCGCCAGCGCCTCGGCCTCGTCCTTGAAGGTGGTGACGCCCACCACCGGGCCGAAGATTTCCTCCTGGAACACACGCATCCGGTTGTTGCCCTTGAGCAGGGTCGGCTGGATGTAATAGCCCGTGGAGAGGTTGCCATCGAGTTTCTCGACCGAACCGCCGGCCAGGATCTGCGCGCCTTCCTGCTGGGCGATGTCGAGGTAGGAGAGGATCTTCTCGTACTGCTGCTGGGAGGCCTGGGCGCCGACCATGGTGTCGGTGTCCAGCGGGTCGCCGCGCTTGATCGCCTTCACCTTCTTCAACACCACGTCCATGAACTGCGGGTAGATGGACTCCTGCACCAGCGCGCGGGACGGGCAGGTGCACACCTCGCCCTGGTTGAAGAAGGCCAGTACCAGGCCCTCGGCGGCCTTCTCGATGAAGGTTTCCTCGGCCTGCATGATGTCTTCGAAGTAGATGTTCGGGCTCTTGCCGCCCAGCTCCACGGTCGACGGAATGATGTTCTCGGCGGCGCATTTGAGGATGTGCGAGCCCACCGGGGTCGAGCCGGTGAAGGCGATCTTGGCGATGCGCTTGCTGGTGGCCAGCGCCTCGCCGGCCTCCTTGCCGAAGCCCTGGACGACGTTGAGCACGCCCTTGGGCAGCAGGTCGCCGATCAGCTCCATCAGCACGCTGATGCCCAGCGGGGTCTGCTCGGCCGGCTTGAGCACGATGCAGTTGCCGGCGGCCAGGGCCGGGGCGAGTTTCCACGCGGCCATCAGCAGCGGGAAGTTCCACGGGATGATCTGTCCGACCACGCCCAGCGGCTCGTGGATGTGGTACGCCACGGTGCTGTCGTTGATCTCGGCGGCGCTGCCTTCCTGCGCGCGGATGCAGCCGGCGAAGTAGCGGAAGTGGTCTGCGGCCAGCGGGATGTCGGCGTTGAGGGTCTCGCGGACCGGCTTGCCGTTGTCCCAGGTCTCGGTGACGGCCAGCAGCTCCAGGTTCTGTTCGATGCGGTCGGCAATCTTCAGCAGCACCAGCGAGCGGTCCTGCACCGAGGTGCGGCCCCAGGCATCGGCGGCGGCATGGGCGGCGTCCAGCGCCTTGTCGATGTCCTCGGCGGTGGAGCGGGGGAATTCGGCGATGGGCTGGCCATTCACCGGCGAGGTGTTGGTGAAGTACTGACCCTTCACCGGCGGGACGAACTCGCCGCCGATGTAGTTGCCGTAGCGCGCCTTGAACGAAACGATGGCGCCTTCGCTACCGGGATGGGCATAACGCATGGTCGGATCTCCTGGGTCTTGTGCTTGTTGGGGAGGACGATGATCAAGCGTAGAGCAAGGGCCGGGCCATGCCAGTGAAAGGCGCGCCGCGCCTGGCCTGCGCAGGCTCATGGCGATACACCGCAAAGCGCGCTGTGGCGGCCTCGGCACAGTGCCCCGTGACACTTTGTCCCGTATTCGTGACAGTCGTGACCTGACGGTCGGCCAGGCGTTGCATTGGTTCAGCGCGTGGGGGATGCTGTCCTGCGTTCCCACGCTTTCTGTAGGAAGAGAAAGGTCCTACAGGACTTTCGTGGGAGTTCGGGGCTGCCTCCCCGTCCCCCAGCGGAGAACAACAAGAATGCGCGCCAACGATTTGAGCCGCCACGCCCGCCAGGTCATGACCGTGGCCGAGGGCAAGGCCCCCGCCGGAGCCCCCGGTGCGGACCCGTCCATCGCCCGCTCCTGGATGCGCTGCCTGGAGCAGTACCACCTCGACCCTGCGCAGCCCATGGCGCCGGCCGTGCTGGAACATGCGCGCATGCTGGAAGTCCGCGAGCGCCACCGCCAGGTGCTGGAGATCGCCAGCGGCGAGATGAACAGCCTGCACCAGCAGCTGTCCGGTGCCGGTCACGCGGTGCTGCTCACCGATTCGCGCGGGGTGATCCTCAACTGCGTCAGCGAAGCCGCCGAGCGACGCACCTTCGAGCAGGCCGGGTTGTGGCTCGGCGCCGACTGGAGCGAGGCCCGCGAAGGCACCAACGGCATCGGCACGTGCCTGGTCGAACGCCAGGCGCTGACCATTCACCAGGACGAACATTTCCGCAGCCGCCACACTGGCCTGACCTGCTCGGCCAGCCCGGTGTTCGACCCGCAGGGCGAACTGCTGGCGGTGCTCGATGTGTCCTCCGCGCGCCGCGACGTATCGCGGCAGAGCCAGTTCCACACCATGGCGCTGGTCAACCTCTCGGCCAAGGCCATCGAGAGCTGCTACTTCCTGCGCCATTTCGAGGACCAGTGGCTGCTGCGCTTCCACCTGCAGCCGGACGGCCTCGGGCTGTTCAGCGAAGGCATGCTGGCCTTCGGCGCCGACGGGCGCATCCGTGCGGCGAACCAGAGCGCCATCAATCTGCTCGGCAGCCGCCGGGAAAGCCTGATCGGCCGCTCGCTGGAGCAGTTCTTTGAGTGCCGGCTGGACGACCTGTTCAGCCGCGCCGACCCGCAACCCAACGCCAGCTGGCCGCTGCGCACCCACGCCGGGCGCACCCTTTACGCGCTGCTGCGCGGCAAGCGGCCCATCGCCGCCGCGCCGGTGCTGCCGCGTGCGCCGTTGGCGAAGGGGCTGTGCATCGACGATGCGCAACTGGCCCATGATTTCCGCCGTGCGCTGAAGGTCTATGCCCACGACGTGCCGCTGCTGCTGCAAGGCGAGACCGGCACCGGCAAGGAGGCTTTCGCCCGCGCCGTGCACCTGGGCGGCGAGCGCGCCGGCAAGAGCTTCGTCGCGCTGAACTGCGCGGCAATTCCGGAGACGCTGATCGAGAGCGAGCTGTTCGGCTACCGCGGCGGCAGCTTCACCGGCGCGCGCAAGGAAGGCATGCGCGGCAAGCTGCAGCAGGCCGATGGCGGCACGCTGTTCCTCGACGAGATCGGCGACATGCCGCTGGCCTTGCAGACCCGCCTGCTGCGCGTGCTGGAAGAGCGCCAGGTGGTGCCCATCGGCGGTGAGCCGCAGGATGTGGATATCCGCCTGATCAGCGCCAGCCACCGTGACCTGGAAGCGCTGGTGGCCGCTGGACAGTTCCGCGAAGACCTCTACTACCGCCTCAATGGCCTGGTCGTGGCGCTGCCGCCGCTGCGCGAGCGCGAAGACCGCGGCGCGCTGCTCGACCATCTGCTGGCCGAGGAGAGCAAGGGCCGCAGCGTGCGCCTGGACGACGACGTGCGCCGGCACCTGCTCGACTACCCCTGGCCGGGCAACGTGCGCCAGTTGCGCAACGTGCTGCGCACTCTGTGCGCATTGTGCGAGGGCGGGCGCATCCAGATGGCCGACCTGCCGCCGGACCTGCGCCGCGCGCCGGCTCCTGCTGCGACTCCCGTCGTCATGGCCGAGGAGGTCGGTGACACCCTCGGCGCTGCCGAACGCAACGCACTGCTGGAGGTGCTCGAAGCGCATCGCTGGCATGTCAGCCGGGTCGCGCAGCAGCTGGGCATCAGCCGCAACACGCTATACCGCAAGCTCAATCGCCATGGCTTGAGCCGGAAGCAGCTTTCGTAGGAGCGGACTCCGTCCGCGATGGGCCGGCGCCGTGCGGTTCGCGAGCAAGCTCGCTCCTACAGGCCAGGCACGTGCGCTCTTCGTAGGATCGATGGGGCGCCTGGCCTTTGCTCGCGAAAGGTGCTCAGGTCTTGAACAGGCGCTCCGGTTGAATCCGTTCCCTCTCCCTGACCCTCTCCCTGAAGGGAGAGGGGACTGTCCTCCGCCCTGGGGAGTCGAAAGTTCCCGACTGACACTGTGGCTTTTGTCAGCGCCGATCTGCTCCCTCTCCCTTCAGGGAGAGGGCGGGGGAGAGGGATCAGCTCTTGCTCCGCGGCCTTTTTCCGAGGGCTTGTGATGGCCCGCTCATTCAAGATTGCCTGGACAGGCTGCTGCAAACGGGAACCGCCTCCCCACCTCGTCGTCTGATGCCCCGGCGGCGGGCCGCCCGAGGGCGCGCTGTGCTACTCTGCCGCCCATTCGAAGTGCCTTCAAAGGCTTGATTGCAGGAGTCTGCATGCATATCCACATCCTCGGCATCTGCGGCACCTTCATGGGGTCGCTGGCCGTCCTGGCCAAGGAACTGGGCCACCGCGTGACCGGCTCCGACGCCAACGTCTACCCGCCCATGAGCACCCAGCTGCAAGCCCAGGGCATCGAGCTGATGCAGGGCTACGATCCCGCGCACCTGGAGCCGGCTCCGGACCTGGTAGTGGTCGGCAACGCCCTGTCGCGCGGCAACCCGGCAGTGGAATACGTGCTGAACAAGGGCCTGCCCTATGTCTCCGGCCCGCAGTGGCTGGCCGACCACGTGCTGCAGGGCCGCTGGGTCCTGGCGGCCGCCGGCACCCATGGCAAGACCACCACCAGCAGCATGCTGGCCTGGGTGCTGGAGCACGCCGGCATGAGCCCGGGCTTCCTGATCGGCGGCGTACCGCAGAACTTCGGCGTCTCCGCGCGCCTGGGCGGTACGCCGTTCTTCGTGGTCGAGGCCGACGAGTACGACAGCGCCTTCTTCGACAAGCGCTCCAAGTTCGTCCACTACCACCCGCGCACGGCGATCCTCAACAACCTGGAATTCGACCACGCGGACATCTTCCCCGACCTCGCCGCCATCGAGCGGCAGTTCCACCACCTGGTGCGGACTATCCCCGGTGAAGGCCTGGTCATTCACCCCACTTCCGAAACCGCGCTCAAGCGCGTGATCGACATGGGCTGCTGGACGCCGGTGCAGACCACCGGCGAAGGCGGCCAGTGGCAGGCGCGTCTGCTCAGCGAGGACGGCTCGCACTTCGAGGTGCTGTTCGATGGCAAGCCGCAAGGCACCGTGGACTGGGAGCTGACCGGCCAGCACAACGTCGCCAACGCCCTGGCCTGCCTCGCGGCGGCCCGCCATGTCGGTGTGGTGCCGGAGCTGGGCTGTGCCGCGCTGTCGGCCTTCAAGAGCGTCAAGCGGCGCATGGAGAAGGTCGCCGAGGTCAACGGCGTGACCCTCTACGACGACTTCGCCCACCACCCGACCGCCATCGCCACCACTCTCGACGGCCTGCGCAAGCGTGTCGGCGACGCCAAGGTGATCGCCGTGGTAGAGCCGCGCTCCAACTCCATGAAGCTCGGTGCCCACCGCGACGGCCTGCCGGAGTCCGTGGTGCAGGCCGACCACGTTTTCTGGTACGCACCGCCGAACCTCGGCTGGGACCTGGCCGCCACCGTGGCCAGCTCCACCGTGCCCACGCAGGTGTGCGATTCGCTGGAAGCCATCATCGAAGGCGTGAAGGCCATCGCCACTCCGGGCACCCAGGTGGTGATCATGAGCAACGGCGGATTCGGCGGCCTGCACGGCAAGCTGGCACAGGCGCTGGAGGGCTGAACATGGCCGGAGCCGAACGCGTCACCCTCGCCATGACCGGCGCCTCCGGCGCCCAGTACGGCCTGCGCCTGCTCGACTGCCTGGTGCAGGAAGACCGCGAGGTGCACTTCCTGATCTCCAAGGCCGCGCAGCTGGTGGTCGCCACCGAGACCGACGTGACCCTGCCGAGCAAGCCGCAGGCGATGCAGGCCTTCCTCAGCGAATACACCGGCGCCGCGCCGGGGCAGATTCGCGTCTACGGCAAGGAAGACTGGATGGCGCCGGTGGCCTCCGGTTCCGGCGCGCCGAGTGCGATGGTGGTGGTGCCCTGCTCGACGGGTACGCTCTCGGCCATCGCCACCGGCGCCTGCAACAACCTGATCGAACGCGCCGCCGACGTGGCGCTGAAGGAGCGCCGCCAACTGATCCTGGTGCCGCGCGAGGCGCCGTTCTCCAGCATCCACCTGGAGAATATGCTCAAGCTGTCCAATCTGGGCGCGGTGATCCTGCCGGCCGCTCCGGGCTTCTATCACCAGCCGCAGACGGTCGACGACCTGATCGACTTCGTCGTCGCGCGCATCCTCAATCAACTGGGCATCCCCCAGGACATGCTGCCGCGCTGGGGCGAACACCATCTTGTCAGTGACGAATAAGCTCCTCGCCGCCCTGTTGCTGTTGCAACTGGGCGGTTGCGCCACCGTGAAGACCCTCAACGACAGCCGCCCCGGCGATCCGCTGATCTATGCCGGGACCCGGCTGGACTGGTACTCGCTCAACGGCGGCTGCTGTCCGAAGGATCACTTCGGCACCGACGCGCCAGCCTACCCCGGCCTCGACCTGCCCGGCAGCGCGCTGTTGGATACCTTGCTGCTGCCACTGTCGATTGCAGCGGAGCTGGGTGTCGGCCTGCAGGTGTGGGGCGGCAACTGACCTGCTTCTGCTGATCACCCTGAAGAACGATCAGGGAGATCCTGCGTAGGATGGGCCGAGCGCAGCGATTCCCATGCGCTCATTGTCGCGATTGATGGGTATCGCTCCACACCATCCTACGAAAAGCACGCGCTCGTTCGAGTCGTGTGCAGGATGCTGGGCTTGCCTGTAGGAGCGAGCGTGCTCGCGAATCAGCGCAACGTTGAATGCCGATGTCGCCGGGAGTCTGGGAGGATCGCGAGCAAGCTCGCTCCCACGAAAAAAGCAGGATCGGCGTACAGCCGCGAACGGTTGTACGCCCTACGTCGCGGGAAGGTTATTTACCCAGCTTGCGCAGTTCGTCCGATTCGACGATGCGCGTGCCTTTGCCGGTTTCAAGCGCCAGGCGCCAGAGTGCGCGGGCCAGGGCGATGGCTTCGATGCCGTGCAGCTTGCCGGGCAGGATGCGCGCGAAGGGCGCGGCGAGCAGTTCGGCGAGGCGGATTTCCTCACGCTGGCCCAGCAGCAGCGACGGCCGGGCGATGGTCAGTTGCTGCCAGCCTTGCTGGCGCAGGGCATCCTCCAGTTCGCCCTTGGTCCGGCTGTAGAAGATCGACGACTTGCTGTCCGCACCCAGCGCGCTGACCACGATGTAGTGCCGTGCGCCCAGGGCCAGGCCGCGCTCGCCCAGGGCCAGCGGCAGATCGAAATCGACGCTGCGGAAAGCCTCTTCGGAACCGGCTTCCTTGAGCGTGGTGCCCAGGCAGCAGAACACCGTGTCCACCGGTTCCACCAGATGCGGGATGAGTTCGGCCAGCGGGCCGACCGGATTGTCCAGGCGTGGGTGCTCCGCCAGCTTCCTTCGGGCCGGGGCTATGACGCGCTTGACCGTCGGCTCGTTGAGCATGCGGTCGAGCAGATGCTCACCGGTCAGGCCGGTGGCGCCAGCTAGCAGGATATTCGTCGGTTTCGAGTACATCTGTGTTTCCCCTCTGACACACTTTCCAGCTTAGTTGTCGCCCTGTCGTTTTGCCTGCGCGTCGCCATTGCCGAGCGCCAGCGTGCCCTGAGACTGCTGTGCGCGCAGGGCCTGCCAGCGTTTAATGACCGCAGGCGGCGCCCAGAGTTGCGGCTCCGATGGCTCGAACTTGTCCTCCTTCTCGCGTTTGGCCACGGTGTCGCTGGCCAGCTGGAACGCCTGCCCGAGGTCGTCGGTCTGCTGGAAGGCCTTGGCGAACAGTGCATCGCCGAAGTAGGTGAAATCGGCTTCCTCGGAGCAGCCGAAGGATACCCGGTCGCTGCGTGCGGCGGTCATGATCAGGGTCTTGTCGTCCTTGAGCGCGGGGATGAAGCCGCCGCTGTAGCAGGCGGAAATCACCAGCACCTTGGTGCGCTCCTTGAGCGGGGCGAGCAGGGTGGCCAGCTCGCTGGCCGGCAGGTCGTCGAGCTTGAGGCCCGGCATGTCCAGCACCAGTTGGTGATCGTGGGAGCCGTGGCTGGTCAGGTAGATGAACACCAGGTCTTCCGGGCCGCTGCGCTCGGCGATGGTGCGCAGGGTGCGGGCGAGCGTTTCGCGGGTGGCCATGGGGCGGTCGGCGAGGTGATCGCGATGATTGACCAGGCGCACCACGCCGCGCGCGCCGAAGCGCTCGCCGAGCAGGTTGGCGACGTAGTCGGCCTCGCGCAGGAACACGCTCTGCTTGCCGTCGCCGCCCAGGCTGACGCCGTAGAGCTCGATGGCCGGGGTGGACTGGGGAACGGCGGCCAGGGCTTTCTCCAGCAGGGCACCCTGTTCCAGCAAGCCGACCTCCAGCGGATTGGGCAGCAGCTTGCCGGTGGCGTCCTGGCGCAACTGGCCGGCGGTCCAGGTGCCTTTCTGCACGCTGCCGTCGCGGCGGGTGAGGGTACCGGCGCCGGAGTACTCGCCGCGGGCGAAGCCGCCGCTGTAGCTCTGGCCGTCGGGTTTGCTCAGGGTGCCCTGGCCGTCGAAGCGCCAGAAGCGGAATTCGCCCTTGTAGCGGCTGCCATCGGCGCCGATGAATTCGCCTGGCCCGCTCAGCGCGCCAGCCTTGAAGCGGCCGAACCAGACATCGCCGTCGGCGTTCTGGAAGCGCCCGGTGCCGTCGAACTGGTCATTGCGGAATTCGCCGCTGTACTGGTCGCCCGCGTCGTCGCGGAAGATGCCCTTGCCTTCGAGCACGCCGTTCTTGAACGGGCCGCTGTACTGGTTGCCCAGGCTGTCTCGGCGGGCGCCTTCGCCGTTGGCCTCGCCCCTGGCGAAAACGCCCTGGTGGCGAGTGCCGTCGGCCAGCTCGAGGCTGCCCAGGCCTTCATAGCGCCCCTTGCGGAAGCCGCCGCTGTAGGTGGTGCCGCCCTGGGAGAGACGGCCTTCGCCATCGAACTCGCCGCGCTTGAACTGGCCCTCGTAGAAGCTGCCGTCGGCGTATTGCAGGCGGCCGCGTCCTTCGAACAGGCCGTCACGGAACTCACCTTCGTAGCTCGTGCCGTTGCCGTCGTTCCATTTGCCGTGGCCGTTCTGCAGGCCCTTGTCGAAGCCGCCCTCGTACCAGGCGCCGTTGCTATAGTCCAGGCGGCCCGGGCCCTGCAGCTGGCCGTTGAGCAGCTCGCCGCGGTAGCGCGCGCCGTCCGGCAGGCGGGCGTCCGGGGGCGTCAGCGGTTCGCCCTCGCCGCAGGCGGTCAGCAGCAGGGCAAGGCTCAAGGGCAGGAGTTGGCGTGGCATCGGGACTCTCGAATCGACGGTGGGGCGCAGAGTCAGTGTGACGTAAAAAAGCCCGCGGACGCGGGCTTTTTTCTCAGCGCTGGGCGCAAGCCGTCAGACGAAGCACAGGCTCAGGGATTCGGCGATGTAGGCCGGCTTGGGCAGGCCTTCGATCTCCAGGGTGCAACGGGCCTTGATCAGCCACTGGCCGGGATTCTTCTCGGTGATGTCGGTGATGGTCACCTGCAGGCGCACGCGCGAATCCACCGGTACCGGCTGGATGAAGCGCACGCTGTCCAGGCCGTAGTTGACCACCATCTTGGGGTTTTCCGGCAGAACCAGCAGGCCCTCGCAGAGCTTGGGGATCAGCGACAGCGACAGGAAGCCGTGGGCGATGGTGCCGCCGAAGGGCGTCTTCTTCGCCTTTTCCGGGTCGACGTGGATGAACTGGTGGTCCTCGGTGCACTCGGCGAACTGGTTGATGCGCTGTTGATCGACGGTGATCCACTGCGAATGACCCAGGTCCTTGCCGATGTAGTCCTTCAGTGCGCTTACGGGTACGAATGCCATGTTTCCTCCGGGGATATCGTTGTTCTTCTAGTGCGGCCTGCGTAAGGGTCCGACAACAGATCAGCATGGGGCCCGCGGCCGGTCAAGCCGCAGCGGCATTCATGCTTTGGGCGAATGCCGAGCCATAGCGGGCGCCGGGCGGGCATAATGGCGGCTCCTTGCGCTGGAGATGTTCCCTGATGTTGCTACGCGGACTGACCTGGCTGGTGCTGTTCCAACTGCTCGGCACGGGCCTGAATGCTCTCATCCTGCACATGATTCCCGGCCCCATCATTGGGCTGGTGCTGCTGTTCGCCTTCCTGGTGTGGAACGGCGAGGTGAGCAAGCCGGTGAACGAGGCCGCCTCCTCGCTGCTGCGCTACCTGCCGTTGCTGCTGGTGCCGGCGGCGGTGGGCGTGATGGCCTACGCGAAGCAGATCGCCGTGGACTTCTGGGCCATCGCCGGTGCCCTGGCGCTGTCACTGCTGGTGTCCTTCGTGTTCGCCGGCTGGCTGATGCAGAAGCTCATCGACCGCCAGCGCAAGCAGAAGGAGGGCGCGTGATGTTCGACTGGCAAGGCGCGCTGGACTCCGTCATCCACCATCCGCTGTTCTGCGTCGGCGTGACCCTGGGCGCCTACCAGCTGGCGCTGGCCGCCTACGAGCGCACGCGCTGGGTGTTCCTGCAACCGGTGCTGGTGTCGATGCTGATCGTCATCGCGGTGCTGCTGGCCTGTGGCATCGACTACGCCGAATACAGCACCAGCGCCAAGGTGCTGACCATCCTCCTCGGCCCCGCCACCGTGGCCTTGGCGGTGCCCTTGTTTCTCAACCTGAAGCGCATCCGCCAGCTGTTCTGGCCGACCCTGATCACCCTGCTGGTCGGCGGCCTGTTCGCCACCGCGCTGGGTATCGGCCTGGGCTGTCTGTTCGGTGTCGACCACGAGCTGCTGATGAGCCTGGCGCCCAAGTCGGTGACCTCGCCGATCGCCATGCTGGTGGCCAGCCAGATCGGCGGCGTGGCGGCGCTGGCGGCGGTGTTCGTACTGATCACCGGCGTGCTGGGCGCCATCCTCGGCCCGGAACTGCTGCGCCGCTTCGGCGTGCATCACCCGGCCGCGCAGGGCATGGCGCTGGGCATGACCGCCCACGCCGTGGGTACCTCCCGTGCCCTGCAGGAGGGCGAGGAGTGCGGTGCATTCGCCGCCCTGGCCATGAGCCTGATGGGCGTGGCCACCGCTGTGCTGCTACCGTTGGCGGTAGCGCTGATCGCCTGAAGAACCGACGGAGTGTCCATGAGTTTGCCGCTGTTTCCCCTCAACACCGTGCTGTTTCCCGGCTGCCGCCTCGACCTGCAGATCTTCGAGGCGCGCTACCTGGACATGATCGGCCGCTGCATGAAGCAGAACGGCGGATTCGGCGTGGTGGCCATCGTCGAGGGCGAGGAAGTCGGCGAGGCGCCGGAGCGCTACAGCCTGGTCGGCTGCGAAGCGCATATCCGCGACTGGCAGCAGCAGTCCAATGGTTTGCTGGGTATCCGTGTCGAAGGTGGCCGGCGCTTCCGCGTGCTTTCCGCCAACGTGCAGACGGACCAGCTGACCGTGGCCGAGGTGGAGTGGCTGGACGAGCAGCCCGACCAGCCGCTGACCAAGGAGCACGACGACCTCGCGGCGCTGCTGGAGGCGCTGTCCATGCACCCGATGGTCTCCGCGCTGGAGATGGGCGGGGAGGTCAACGGCCAGCAGGCACTGGCCTGCCAGCTCGCCTACCTGCTGCCCTTCGAGCGCGAGCAGAAGCAGGTGCTGCTGGAGATGGACGATCCCACCGTGCGCCTGGCGCGCATCCAGGTGCTGCTGGAGCAGTTGCAGGGCGACTTCGTCGCCTGACGCCTTCTGTAGGAGCGAGCTTGCTCGCGAACCCGCCCAGCTCCGTCACCGCCGGTTCACTCTGTTCGCGAGCAAGCTCGCTCCTACAGGTGGATGCCGGGTGTGGATGTGCGTAGGAGCGGACCTTGTCCGCGAGACGTTCAGTGCGCGCGGGTGTTCGCGGAGAAGCTCCGCTCCTACGGGAGCAAAAGCGGTTCGCGAGCGAGCTCGCTCCTACAGGGGAATGCCGTGTGTGGATGTGCGTAGGAGCGGACCTTGTCCGCGAAACGTTCAGTGCGCGCGGGTGTTCGCGGAGAAGCTCCGCTCCTACGGGAGCAAAAGCGGTTCGCGAGCAAGCTGGCTCCTACAGGGAAATGCCGTGCGTGGATGTGCGTAGGAGCGGACTCCGTCCGCGATTGGCCTCGGCACCGCGCAAGCGCATCGCGGACAAAGTCCGCTCCTACGGGTGTTTCCCTGATCCTGATGTAACAAGGCCCGCTGATGCGGGCCTTGTGCTTTTGCGGGCAGGGCGGACGCTTAGAACGAATCGCCCGGCACCCGCACCCAGCCTTCCATGAGGATGCGCGAGCTGCGGCTCATGATGGCCTTGGTCACGGTCCATTCGCCGTTCACCTGTCTGGCCTCGGCGCCTACGCGAAGGGTGCCGGAGGGGTGGCCGAAGCGTACGGCGCTACGCTCGCCACCACCGGCGGCGAGGTTCACCAGGGTGCCGGGGATGGCGGCGGCCGTGCCGATGGCCACCGCGGCGGTGCCCATCATGGCGTGGTGCAGCTTGCCCATGGACAACGCGCGCACCAGCAGGTCGACGTCGCCGGCCTGCACCTGCTTGCCGCTGGAAGTGACGTAGTCCTTGGCCGGTGCGACGAAGGCGATCTTCGGCGTGTGCTGGCGGGTCGCGGCTTCTTCCGGAGTCTTGATCAGGCCCATGCGCAGGGCGCCGGCGATGCGGAATTTCTCGAAGCGTGCCAGTTGCTCGGGGTCGCCATTGATCGCTTCGCGCAGCTCGGCGCCGGTGTAGCCGATGTCCTGGGCATTGACGAAGATGGTCGGGATGCCGGCGGTGATCATGGTCGCCTTGAAGGTGCCGATGCCGGGGACCTCCAGGTCGTCCACCAGGTTGCCGGTGGGGAACATGGCGCCACCGTCTTCACCGTCGTCGGACGGGTCGAGGAATTCCAGCACGATCTCGGCGGCGGGGAAGGTCACGCCGTCCAGTTCGAAGTCACCGGTTTCCTGCACCTGTCCATTGGTGATGGGCACGTGGGCGATGATGGTCTTGCCGATGTTGGCCTGCCAGATGCGTACCACGCAGGTGCCGTTGTCCGGGATGCGGGACGGGTCGACGAGACCTGCGTGGATGGCGAAGGAACCGGCGGCGGTGGAGAGGTTGCCGCAGTTGCCGCTCCAGTCGACGAAGGCCTTGTCGATGGAAATCTGCCCGTAGAGGTAGTCGACGTCGTGGTCCGGCTGGGTGCTCTTCGACAGGATCACGCACTTGCTGGTGCTGGAGGTCGCGCCGCCCATGCCGTCGATGTGCGCACTGTAAGGATCGGGGCTGCCGATCACGCGCATGAACAGCTTGTCGCGGGCCTCGCCCGGCACCTGGCAGCGCTCGGGCAGGTCCTGCAGGCGGAAGAACACGCCCTTGCTGGTGCCGCCGCGGATGTAGGTGGCGGGGATCTTCACTTGGGGTACGTGGGGCATGGATCGGGTCCCTGGGAATTCGGTGGTGGGCTGCCCTCTCCCCCGCCCTCTCCCTGAAGGGAGAGGGAGCTGACCGTGCCGGCTGACGCAGTGGTGTCATCCTGCACCGAACGGTCCCCTCTCCCTTCAGGGAGAGGGTTAGGGAGAGGGGCTTTCAACCCGGCCCGCACTGGGCAGGCCGGAGCCGTTACATCACGCCACGGACGACTCGAGGAAGTCCTTGGCGAAGCGCTGCAGCACGCCGCCGGCGTTGTACACCTTCACTTCGGCGGCGGTGTCCAGGCGGCAGGTGACCGGGACTTCGACCACTTCTCCGTTGCGGCGGTTGACCACCAGGGTCAGGTCGCAGCGCGGCGAGACGTCGCCCTTGATGTCGTAGGTCTCGGTGCCGTCCAGGCCCAGGGTCAGGCGAGTGGTGCCCGGCTTGAACTCCACCGGCAGCACGCCCATGCCCACCAGGTTGGTGCGGTGGATGCGTTCGAAGCCTTCGGCCACGATCACTTCCACGCCCGCCAGGCGAACGCCCTTGGCCGCCCAGTCGCGGGACGAGCCCTGGCCGTAGTCGGCACCGGCCACGATGATCAGGTTCTGCTTGCGGTTCATGTAGGTTTCGATGGCTTCCCACATGCGCATCACCTTGCCTTCCGGCTCGACGCGGGCCAGCGAACCCTTCTTCACTTCCCCGTTGACCACGGCCATTTCGTTGACCAGCTGCGGGTTGGCGAAGGTGGCGCGCTGGGCGGTCAGGTGATCGCCGCGGTGGGTGGCGTAGGAGTTGAAGTCCTCCTCCGGCAGGCCCATTTTCGCCAGGTATTCGCCGGCCGCGCTGTCCAGCAGGATGGCGTTGGACGGCGACAGGTGATCGGTGGTGATGTTGTCCGGCAGGATCGCCAGCGGCAGCATGCCCTTGAGCGTGCGCTCGCCGGCCAGCGCGCCTTCCCAGTAGGGTGGGCGGCGGATGTAGGTGGACATCGGGCGCCAGTCGTACAGCGGGCTTTCCGCTTCCTGCACGCTGCCCAGGTCGAACATCGGGATGTAGACCTGCTTGAACTGCTCGGGCTTCACGCTCGCCGCGACGATGGCGTCGATCTCTTCGTCGGAGGGCCAGAGGTCCTTCAGGGTGACGGGGTTGCCGTCCTTGTCGGTGCCCAGTGGGTCCTGCTCGATGTCGAAGCGTACGGTGCCGGCGATGGCGTAGGCGACCACCAGCGGCGGCGAGGCGAGGAAAGCCTGCTTGGCGTAGGGGTGGATACGGCCGTCGAAGTTGCGGTTGCCCGAAAGCACGGCGGTGGCGTACAGGTCGCGGTCGATGATCTCTTTCTGGATCGCCGGGTCCAGCGCGCCGGACATGCCGTTACAGGTGGTGCAGGCATAGGCGACGATACCGAAGCCGAGCTTCTCCAGCTCCGGCAGCAGGCCGGCTTCTTCCAGGTACAGCTTGGCGACTTTCGAACCCGGGGCGAAAGAGGTCTTCACCCACGGCTTGCGGACCATGCCCAGCGCGTTGGCCTTCTTCGCCACCAGGCCGGCGGCGATGACGTTGCGCGGGTTGGAGGTGTTGGTGCAGCTGGTGATGGCGGCGATGATCACCGCGCCGTCGGGCATCAGGCCCTGGGCTTCTTCACTCTTGCCTTCCTGCAGCTTGGCTTCGTCGGCGATGCCGCGCTCGGCCAGTGCCGAGGTCGGCAGGCGGCGGTGCGGGTTGGACGGGCCGGCCATGTTGCGCACGACGCCGCCCAGGTCGAACTCCAGCACGCGCTCGTACTCGGCGGTCTCCAGGGCGCTGCTCCACAGGCCCAGGGTCTTCGCGTAGTTCTCCACCAGCGCCACCTGCTCGGGCTCGCGGCCGGTGAGCTTGAGGTAGTCGATGGTCTGGCCGTCGATGTAGAACATCGAGGCGGTGGCGCCGTACTCCGGGCACATGTTGGAGATGGTCGCGCGGTCGCCGATGGACAGGCTGTCCGCACCCTCGCCGAAGAACTCGACGTAGGCGCCGACCACGCGTTCCTTGCGCAGGAACTCGGTGATCGCCAGGACGATGTCGGTGGCGGTGATGCCCGGCTTGCGCTGGCCGGTGAGCTTGACGCCGACGATGTCGGGCAGGCGCATCATCGACGGGTGGCCGAGCATCACGGTCTCGGCTTCGAGGCCGCCGACGCCGATGGCGATCACGCCCAGGGCGTCCACGTGCGGGGTGTGCGAGTCGGTGCCGACGCAGGTGTCGGGGAACGCGATGCCGCCGCGCGCCTGGATCACCGGGCTCATTTTCTCCAGGTTGATCTGGTGCATGATGCCGTTGCCGGCCGGGATCACGTCGACGTTCTTGAACGCGGTTTTCGTCCAGTCGATGAAGTGGAAGCGATCCTCGTTGCGGCGGTCTTCGATGGCGCGGTTCTTCTCGAACGCATCCGGGTCGAAGCCGGCGGCTTCCACGGCCAGCGAGTGGTCGACGATCAGCTGGGTCGGCACCACCGGGTTGACCTTGGACGGGTCGCCGCCCTTCTCGGCGATGGCGTCACGCAGGCCGGCGAGGTCGACCAGCGCGGTCTGGCCGAGGATGTCGTGGCAGACCACGCGCGCCGGGTACCAGGGGAAGTCGAGGTCGCGCTTGCGGTAGACCAGTTGCTCCAGGGAGGCGGTCAGGTCTTCCGGCTCGCAGCGGCGCACCAGCTGTTCGGCCAGCACGCGGGAGGTGTAGGGCAGTTTGTCCCAGGCGCCGGCCTGGATCGCATCGACCGCCTCGCGGGCGTCGAAGTAATCCAGCGCGGTGCCGGGCAGGCGTTTGCGGAATTGAGTGTTCATCATTTGCGATCCTTGAGCGGCACGAACTTCAGGTCCTCGGGACCGGTGTAGTTGGCGCTCGGGCGGATGATCTTGCCGTCGATGCGTTGCTCGATGACGTGGGCGGACCAGCCAGCGGTGCGGGCGATGACGAACAGCGGGGTGAACATCGCGGTGGGCACGCCCATCATGTGGTAGCTGACGGCGCTGAACCAGTCGAGGTTGGGGAACATCTTCTTGATTTCCCACATCACACTTTCCAGGCGCTCGGCGATGTCATACATCTTGGTGTTGGACTGCTCGTTCGACAGCTGCTGGGCAACTTCCTTGATCACCTTGTTGCGCGGGTCGGACACGGTGTAGACCGGGTGGCCGAAGCCGATCACGACTTCCTTCTTCTCGACGCGGGCACGGATGTCGGCCTCGGCTTCGTCCGGGTTGTCGTAGCGCTTCTGGATCTCGAAGGCCACTTCGTTGGCGCCGCCGTGTTTCGGCCCGCGCAGCGCGCCGATGGCGCCGGCGATGCAGGAGTACATGTCCGAGCCGGTGCCGGCGATCACGCGGGAGGTGAAGGTGGAGGCGTTGAACTCGTGCTCGGCGTACAGGTTGAGCGAGGTGTGCATGGCGCGCACCCAGGACTCGCGGGGCTTCTCGCCGTGCAGCAGGTGCAGGAAGTGGCCGCCGATGGAGTCGTCGTCGGTCTCGACGTCGATGCGCTTGCCGTTGTGGCTGAAGTGGTACCAGTAGAGCAGCGCCGAACCCAGCGAAGCCATCAGCTTGTCGGCGATGTCGCGGGCGCCAGGATGGTTGTGGTCGTCCTTCTCCGGCGACAGGCAGCCGAGCACGGACACGGCGGTGCGCATCACGTCCATCGGGTGGGCCGAGGGCGGCAAGGTTTCCAGGGCGGCTTTCACACCGGCCGGCAGGCCACGCAGGGCCTTGAGCTTGGCCTTGTATCCGGCCAGTTCGGCGGCGTTGGGCAGCTTGCCGTGGACCAGCAGGTGGGCGATTTCCTCGAACTCGCAGCGGTTGGCGAAATCCAGGACATCATAGCCACGGTAGTGCAGGTCGTTGCCGGTGCGGCCAACGGTACACAGGGCGGTATTGCCAGCGGCGGTGCCACTCAGGGCCACGGACTTCTTGGGTTTGAAGGCGGTGGTGGTTTCTGCGGTAGCGCTCATCGCGTGTCTCCTCATCAAATCCGGTTGCTTGTTCTTGTCCCCGGCGCGGCCGGGATATCGGTTCGAATCTGGTTGGCCGCCGTCCGCGCGGGAGGTCGGCCCTGGCGTAGGGCGAATAACGCGAAGCGTTATCCGCCGTCACAGCCAATGGTGGATAACGCCTGGGGCGTTATGCACCCTACTTATCGTTCAGTCTCGCGCGCTCACTTCTTGCCGGCGGCGAACAGCGCGTCGAGCTTCTGCTCGAAGGCGTGGTAGCCGATGCGGTCGTACAGCTCGGCACGGGTCTGCATCAGGTCGATCACGTTCTGCTGGTGGCCTTCCTGGCGGATCGCGGTGTACACGGCTTCGGCGGCCTTGTTGGCGGCGCGGAAGGCCGACAGCGGATACAGCTGGATGGCCACGCCGACCGAGGCCAGCTCGTCGCGGGTGAACAGCGGGGTGGCCCCGAACTCGGTGATGTTGGCCAGGATCGGCACGTTCAGCGCGTCGACGAAGCGCTTGTAGGTCGGCAGGTCGTAGGCGGCTTCGGCGAAGATCGCATCGGCGCCGGCCTCGACGTAGCGCAGGCAGCGCTCGATGGCGGCGTCCACGCCTTCGGCCTGGATGGCGTCGGTGCGGGCGATGAGGAAGAAGTTCGGGTCGGTCTTGGCGTCGGCGGCGGCTTTCACGCGGTCAGCCATTTCCTCGACGGAGACGATTTCCTTGCCCGGACGGTGACCGCAGCGCTTGGCGCCGACCTGGTCTTCGATGTGCGCGGCAGCAGCGCCGGCCTTGATCAGGTTCTTGACGGTGCGCTCGATGTTGAAGGCGCTGGGGCCGAAGCCGGTGTCGATGTCCACCAGCAGCGGCAGGTCGCAGACGTCGGTGATGCGGCGCACGTCGGTGAGCACGTCATCCAGGGTATTTATCCCTAAGTCCGGCAGGCCGAGGGAACCCGCCGCCACGCCGCCACCGGAGAGGTAGATGGCCTTGAAGCCGGCGCGCTTGGCCAGCAGGGCGTGGTTGGCGTTGATCGCGCCGATCACCTGCAGCGGCTTTTCTTCGGCAAGGGCTTCGCGGAAATGTTGGCCGGCGGTCTTGTTGCTCATTGTTCACCTCGTTCGTTGGCTGTCTTGGCTTGGGCGTCCAAGTAGTGACGCTCCATATTGCGTTTCGAGGCGCCGATGTGGCGGCGCATCAGCAACTCGGCCAGTTCGCCGTCACGATCGGCGATGGCATCGAGAATCCGGTGGTGCTCGGAGAAGGCCTGGCGCGGACGGTTGGGCGTCGCCGAGAACTGCAGGCGGTACATGCGCACGAGCTGGTACAGCTCGCCGCAGAGCATGCGGGTGAGGGTGCGGTTGCCGCTGCCCTGGATGATCCGGTAGTGGAAGTCGTAGTCGCCTTCCTGCTGGTAGTAGCCACGGCCGGCCTGGAATGCCTCGTCGCGCTCGTGGGTGTCGAGCACCCGGCGCAGCTCGTCGATCTCGGCCTGGCTCATGCGCTCGGCGGCCAGGCGGCAGGCCATGCCTTCGAGGGATTCGCGGATCTCGTAGAGCTCCAGCAGCTCCTCGTGGCTGAGCGACACCACCCGGGCGCCGACGTGCGGGACGCGCACCAGCAGCTTCTGGCCTTCCAGGCGGTGGATCGCTTCGCGCAGCGGGCCACGGCTGATGCCGTAGGTGCGCGCCAGTTCCGGCTCGGAAATCTTGCTGCCGGGGGCGATCTCGCCCTTGACGATGGCCGACTGGATCTTGCGGAACACGTGTTCCGACAGGGTCTCGCTGTCGTCGCTGGCGGGGGTGGGCAGAATCAGGCTATCGCTCATGGTGTCGACAATCTTCTTGATGTGCGGCGAAAGCTACCCCCGGAAAAGCCTTTGGTCAATCAAGATCTGATGAATTGTCGACAATCGTCTAAGGCGCCGTTTTTCTTATACCGGCCGCCGCCTGCAACGACGAGCGCCGCTGCGGACGTGCGAAGATGCCCGCCGGAACTCTCAGGGAGTGCGTCGTGCGATCGAAGGAACGGATGAAACGGATGCTGGCCTGCGTGGCGGGATTTCTGCTGCTGGGCTGGGGGCAGGGGCTGTGGGCCCTGCATGCCTATCGGGAGAATCCGACGGCCGATATGCGGTCGATCAGCCTGTGGCAGGAGATGACCCCGCTGCTGTTCTTCTGGGCCCTGTGGGTCGCGCTGGCGGCCTGGCCGAGGCGAGCGACGGCGGGCTGGCGCGGTGCGCTTTCGTCGGGAGTCGCCCTGCTGGGCTGGTTCTGGGCGGATGTTTGTCTGTACGACAGCCGGGTGGCGAGCTGGAGCACATACTCCCTTGCCGAGCTGGCGGTGGAGGTGGCCCTGGTCTGTGGCGGGCCATTGCTGGTCGCCGTTGTGCTCTATGGTGGCGGTTGGGCCCTGGCGGCCAGGAGGAAGACCGATGATCCGAAGCTGGTATGACCGTCATGCACTGCCGCGCCTGATCGACTTCGCCTGTGGCCTGCGCGATGTGATGAAGCAGCGCTCGCTGCTGGTGCCCCGTGCGCGCGGCCGTGTGCTGGAAATCGGCATGGGGACCGGCCTCAACCTGTCTTTCTACGATCCGGCGAAAGTGTCGACAATCGTCGGCGTCGACCCGGCAGCGCAGATGCAGAACCTCGCTTGCGGTCGCGCCGCGGCGATCGGCATTCCGGTGGAGATGGTGGCGCTGGAGCTGGGACAGATCCGCGCGGACGCCGGCAGCTTCGACAGCATCGTCTGTACCTTCACTTTATGCAGCATCCCCGATGCCGTGGCGGCGCTGAAGGAGATGCGCCGGGTGCTCAAGCCCGGCGGCGAGTTTCTATTCTGCGAACACGGCCTGGCGCCGGACGCCGGCGTACGCACCTGGCAACACCGGTTGACGCCGGTGTGGAAACCGCTGGCCGGTGGCTGTCACCTGGACCGCGACATGCCGGCGCTGGTCGAATCCGGCGGCTTCCAGTTGCGCGAACTGATCCAGGACTACCTGCCCGGCCCGCGGCCGATGACCTACGTCTATCGCGGCATGGCCGACTGACGCGGGGGCAGGCGGTCGAGCACCTCGATGCTGAGGATGTAGGCGCTGCGCACGTAGAGGTCCTCGGGGCGTTCGAGCAACCCGATGTCGGACTGGCAGTCATTCATGCGTACCACGAAAGGCGCCGCGCCGTCGCACAACGCGTAGTAGTCGCCCTGGCTGATCCAGCCGCGGAGCACCGACGACTCGCGGTTGTGTGCGCGAACCACGACTTCGACCTTGAGATGTTCGTTCATTGCCACGTCGCTCCACTGGGGGTGAAAAGAGGTGGCAAACCTTAACGTTCGTCCCGTGCAGCCTCTGTCAGGTTCCTCTGAATGGGCTGTGGGACTTTCCCCCCGTTTTTGCGGCCCTTGAGACTCAGGCCGCGCGCTCGGCCGGGGTGACCTTGAGGATGTGCGTACCGCTGAGGAACAGGTCCTGTACCGGGCCGGTGGGGCAGTGGCGGCTCTGGCAATCGCCCAGGCGCACTTCGAAAGGCGCGCGGCCTTCGCGCAGGGCCAGGTAATCCTCGCGGCTGATGCGACCGTGGAGGATGCGTTGCGGGCGGTAGGGAGACCAGGTCTCCACATCGACCCAGAGACTGTCGGGAGCGAGGTTCATGGCGGAAGGTCCGGCTGATGAAAAAGGGCGAGTACTCTAGACAGCGGACCCGCGCCAAATTCATCGGAGCCTTCCGAGATATTTGTAGGAAATTATGTTGCCCTGACCGGCGGCAGCCTCCTAGGGCAGGGCGCGATAGGCCTCGGCCCAAACCTGGGCGAAGTCCTCGAAGGGCGTCGTCGTGGTGTTGGCAGGCGAGCGTACCTCCTGCGCCCGAACCCTTCCGCTGCTGATCGCCTCGCCCAGCTCGGCGTAGCACGCTGCAATGCTGGCGGAGCAGCCGGCTTGCTGCAGCGCGGCGGCCAGCTCCCGGGGCGAGACCGGGACGTAGGGCAGGTCCGGCCGGCCAATGGCCGTGCCCAGCAGGTGGGTTGCCTGGGCATAGGTGATGTCGCGCTGGCCGAGTACTTCGCGGGTCCGGACGCCGTGCCAGTCGCGGGCCATGAGGGCGCGGCCGGCGGCGTCGGCGACGTCCCTGGTGGCGACCATGGGCACCGGCACATCCGGCGCCACCGCGTCGCTGTAGCAGTCGTAGGCGCGGACGATCTCCAGCGCGCCATACAGATTCTCGAACAGGGCTCCGGAGCGCAGCATCAGCACGTCCACCTCCGGCGGCAACCGGCGCAGGCGCTGTTCCTGATCATGCATGCTGATGATCGGCCCAGTGCCGGAAGGAACCTCGGCGCCGACGCTGCTCAGGAACACCACCCGGCGCACGCCGCTGTCGCGGATCGCGGCCAGGATCGCCTCGCCCTGGGCGGCTTGCTGCTGACGGTAGTCCTCGGTTTCCGGGCCGTAGGCGAGCAGGGTGTAGACCGCCTCGGCGCCGCGGAAGGCCTCAGTGAGAAAGACGGCGTCGTGCGGCTCGCCCACGGCAATCTGCGCGCCGGCGGCGGCCAGCGGGGCCAGGCGCTCGGCGTTACGGCCCAATGCACGGACGGGCACGCCGGCCTCCAGCAGGGTCTGGCAGATTCGTGAACCGGTGCGGCCGGTGGCTCCCATTACAGTAATCATGGCGATGTCCTCGCTGGTGGCTGTCCCTCGGCACCCGCCGTGGGTTCGTTGGCCTGGGTTCAGTCTCCCGCCAAAGGGTTGGACGGTTAATGCCTGGAAGTCGCTGCTTCATGCTCGTTCGTCCAGAGGAGCTGGACGCCGCCGCGCTGTCGGACCAGTCTCAGGACCATGAACGCTCCCACCGCGCTTCCAGACCTGACCGACGCCTGGGCTTCCTCCGATCCCCTGGGTGAGGCCCTGCATTTCCTGCGCATGAGCGGCACCTTCTATTGCCGCTCCGAGTTCAGCGCGCCCTGGGGACTGGACCTGCCGGCCATGCCGCAGTGCCTGATGTTCCATGTGCTGACCGTCGGCGAATGCTGGCTGGAAGCCGAGGACGACGCGCCGCGCCGGCTGGCGCCGGGCGACCTGGTGCTGGTACCCCACGGCGAGGGCCACCGACTGGTGAGCGCGCCGGGCGAAGCGGCGGCGAGGTTGTTCGACCTGCCGCGCGCCTACGCCAGCGACCGCTACGAAGTGCTGCGCCAGGGCGGCGGAGGGGAACCGACGGCGATGATCTGCGGTGCGGTGCGCTTCGACCATCCCGCCGCGCTGCAACTGGTGCGCCTGCTGCCGCGCGTGCTGGAGGCGCAGGTGCGCGACCCTGGCCATCGCGACTGGCTGATGAGCACCCTGCAACTGATGGAGAACGAGGCGCGGGCCATGCGTCCCGGCGGCGAAACGGTGATCACCCGGCTGGCCGACATCCTGGTGATCCAGGCCATCCGCGCCTGGATCGAGCAGGACCCGGCCGCACAGACCGGTTGGCTCGGCGCCCTGCAGGATCGACAGCTGGGGCGCGTGCTGAGCCTGATCCACCGGGAACCGGAGCGGGATTGGAGCCTCGCGTCACTTGCCGGTGCGGCGGCCATGTCGCGCTCGGCCTTTGCCGCGCGCTTCGCGGAAAAGGTCGGCATGCCGGCCATGCACTACGTCACCCGTTGGCGCATGCATGTGGCGCTGAGCTGGCTGCAGGAGAAGGAGATCGCCGTGGCCGAACTGGCCGAGCGCCTCGGCTACCAGTCCGAGGCGGCGTTCAGCCGGGCGTTCAAGCGGTTCATTGGCGTGTCGCCGGGCAGTGTGCGGCGCGACTAGACTGTGCCATGGAGCGTAGGAGCGGACTCTGTCCGCGATGCTGTTGCTTGGGCTTGGGTGTTTTAGCGCCGCTTTGGTGTGCGCGTGGACTTCTCGTTTCGCCCCCTCGGGCGAGTCCCTTTTGGCAAACGTCGGATAGCCGCCCTCCCAAAAGGAACCAAAAGGTCTTGCCCCGGACATCCGGTTTTTCGCTTAGGCGAAAAATACCCTCGTTGAATCGAAGTTTCAGGGGCCCGAACTAGGCGTCCCCCTCGACGGGCCATCCCTGGCCCGACAGCGCTCTCGCGACATCCATGTCGCTCAACCCCTGAAACTCCGCTTCAACGAGGCCTCCTGAACGGGGCAGTCGGAGTGCGCGGTCATTTCTCTGGAAATATTTCAGAGCCAGAGCCAGAGCCAGAGCCAGAGCCAGAGCGCACTGCGTAGGAGCGGACCTTGTCCGCGAAATCCATCAAGGTGGCACTCACTGCGAAGTGAGCGCAGCCCCGTAGGGCGCATAACGCGCCAGCGTTATCTGCCGCGGTGTTTCGGCGGATAACCTGTTCCAGGTTATGCGCCCTGCGTTCGGGCCGGTGACGGCGTGGGAGGCGGGTTCGCGAGCAAGGGCTGGGCGCCCCCCTCGGTCCTACGAAGAGCGCCGTCGCCGAGCCCCGCCTGTAGGAGCGAGCTTGCTCGCGAACCGCACGGCACGATGGCCGCGCGGAGGCAGGTCAGTTCCGGGAGGCGCCCGGTCAGAGCTGGATATCGTCGCGGATCAGCACGCAGGTGCAGCCGTCGTCGTCTTCGCGCCAGTCGTGGAGGAAGTACATCTGGATCTTGCCGCCGTCCATCACCGCCAGGTAGTCGCCCACTTCCGGGACGAAGAACCCGGAGGTACCCGGCTCGGCCTCGCACTCGATGCGAGCACTGAAGAACAGGGCCGGGTCGGCGTCGTCGAAGAAGTCCTCGCGCTCGGCGGCGTCCCACTCGACCGGTGCCTCGAATGCACCGAGGAATTGCACCTTGGCATCGCCCATGTCCAGTTCTTCGGCGTCCGGGTCGTTGTCGTCCGGGCGGTAGACGGTGGCGTCCAGCGCGCTGCTGTCGGCGAGGATGGCGCGGCGCGCGGCCATGCGCTGCTGCGGATCGACGCCGGCGTCGGCGCAGAGCTGGTTCCAGAGGGTTTCGGCTTGGGTGGACATGAGGGCTCCCGCTCGTGCGGCCGGTTCAAAGGCCGATAGTGTCGGGGACACATCGTGCCAGATCAATGGGGCGCTGCGTCGCGCGACGTTCTTCATGTAGGAGCGAGCTTGCTCGCGAACCCGCTTGATGCCATTTGTCTCCGGCCAAAAAACGTTCGCGAGCAAGCCCGCTCCTACAAAAACGCCAATTGCGCCGATTACTCGCTCTTCAGGCCGTACTTCTTAACCTTGTCGAACAGCGTGGTCTTGGCCATGCCCAGGGCGTGCGCGGCCTGGCTGAGGTTGCCGGCGTGGCGTTCCAGCGCGGTCGACAGCAGGCTCTTCTCGAAGGCTTCCACGGCCTCGGCGAAGCGCGGTTCGCCGGCGTCCGGGCCGAGGTTGCCGCCGGCCAGCACCGGCAGGCCGAGGGAGAAGCGTTCGGCAACGTTGCGCAGCTCGCGCACGTTGCCCGGCCAGTCGTGGGCCATCAGGGTGGCGGCGGTGGCGTTGTCGATGGCGGGGGCCGGGCGGTCGAATCGCAGCGAGGATTGCTGCAGGAAGTGCTCGAAGAGCATCAGGATGTCTTCGCGGCGTTCGCGCAGCGGCGGCAGGTTCAGGGTGATGACGTTGAGGCGGTAGTAGAGGTCGCTGCGGAAAGCCCCTTCGCGGCCCATGGCGGCGAGGTCGGACTTGGTCGCGGCGATCACCCGGCAGTCCACGCGGATCAGTTCGTTGGAACCCAGGCGCTCCAGTTGCTGTTCCTGCAGCACGCGCAGCAGCTTGATCTGCAGGTTCAGCGGCATGCTCTCGATCTCGTCGAGGAACAGGCTGCCGCCGTCGGCATGCTCGATCTTGCCGATCCGCCGCTTGCCGGCGCCGGTGAAGGCATGTGCCTCGTGGCCGAAGATTTCGCTGTCGATCAGGCTTTCCGGCAGGCCGCCGCAGTTGAGCGCGACGAAGGGCTTGGGCTGGCGCCGGCTGTAGTCGTGCAGGCAGCGCGCGACCAGTTCCTTGCCGGTGCCGGTCTCGCCTTCGATGAGCACGTTGGCGGAGGTGTCGGCGACGTTGGCGATCAGCTCGCGAAGCGCCTGCATGGCCGGCGAGCGGCCGATCAGCCGGCTTTCCAGGGCCTGCTTGCCGGCCAGCTGCGCCGCC
>NZ_JBGLYK010000480.1:0-595 GCF_047304025.1 Pseudomonas sp. Pseusp97
GCATCGCGGGCAATGGCCAGGCCCAGGCCGACGCCGCCGGAGTTGCGGTTGCGCGAGCCTTCCAGGCGGAAGAACGGCTCGAACACCTGCTCGCGCAGCTCGGCGGGAATGCCCGGGCCGTGGTCGCGCACGCGGATTTCTACCTCGCGGGGACCGTCGCGCAGTTCGATGCTGACCTCGCCGGCGTAGCGCAGGGCGTTGTCCAGCAGGTTGTTCAGGCACGAGCGCAACGCCATCGGCTGGACCTTGAGCGGCGCGCAGGAGCCTTCCACGCCCACGTCGGCGCCGCGCTCGCAGGCGTCTTCGGCGAGTGAATCGGCCAGGGCCTTCACGTCGAACCACTGCAACGGCTCGGTAGCGCGCTCCTGCTGCAGGTAGTGCAGGGTGGAGTCGAGCATGCCGATCATCTCGGCCAGGTCCTGGCCGATGCGCGTGCGCAATTGCGGGTTGTCGATTTCCTCGACGCGCAGGCGCAGGCGCGACAGCGGGGTGCGCAGGTCATGGGAGACCGCCACCAGCATGCGGCTGCGCTGCTGCACCTGTTCGCGGATGCGTTCGCGCATGCGGTTGAAGGCGTGGGCGGCCTGGCGTGCTT
>NZ_JBGLYK010000481.1:0-580 GCF_047304025.1 Pseudomonas sp. Pseusp97
CCACCGGCGGCCTCGCCCGCCTCCACCGTGTCGCGCACGCCGGAACGGCGCAGCGGCAGGGCGACGTAGATCACCCCGTCACGCAGGCCGTCCTCGATATCCAGCGGTTCGGGAGCGACGTCTTCCTGGGGAATGTTGAACGGCGTGCCGTCGGGCAGCAGGCCGCGCGCCGTGACGATGGCCAGCTTGCCCTGGGCCAGCAGGCCGGTATCGAGCTGAAGCTCCGAAAAGCCCCAGCCAGCGGCGGACAGCGGCCGGCTGCGGGCGTCGATGAGGCTTTCCAGGTAGCGGTCGTGCTGCTGGAAATGCTGGGTGCCGATGAACATGCCTTCCGACCAGATCACGCGGTTGTTCCAGGACATAGGGGCTCCGTTTAGCGAGAGTCGGGACGGGAGGGTTGTTCGAGGGCCACCACGCGCACGGCGTTGGCGCCCAGTTCGATGCGGTAGCTGCTCGCCTGCCCGGCAACGGGCTGGAGCACGCTGCGCCATTGCGCGCGGTCGAGGTCGCGGTAGCCGACCATCAGCGCCACCTGGCGGGTGGCGGGCTCCAGGCGGCGGGTACTTTCTGTTATAAACAA
>NZ_JBGLYK010000482.1:0-561 GCF_047304025.1 Pseudomonas sp. Pseusp97
TTCGGCCCGAGCAGTGGCGTACCGGCCAGCACCAGCGGATCGTCGGCGGCCACTTCGAAGCCGACGTCGAAGGCTTCCTTGTGGTCCGGCTTGCCCTTGGCGTAGACCTCCTCGCCTTCCGGGACGAAGCCCTTGTGGCTTTCCGAGACGCCGATGTAGTGGCGCATCTTGGCTTCCAGCGGCTGCGCGAAGTAATCCCGCGCAGCGGCCTGCAGGCCCTCGATCAGTTTCGGGTCCAGTCCGTGGTTGCGGATATAGAGGAAGCCCACTTCACGGGCCGCCTTGCCCAGTTCGTCCGCCACCGCCTGGCGCTCTTCCAGGCGCGGACTGAACAGCCCGCCGATGTCGATGACGGGAATGGAGGTGAAGGCCCTGCTCGCTTGCTCCTGCATGTTCGATGGCTCCAGTTCGGATTCAGGATTGGAGGAAGCGCTGGAAGTGGCGACGTTCTTCGTCGGCCATCCAGCGGTTCAGCGCCCACAGATCGGCGATCGGGGCATTGGTGAAAGGCAGGTGGTGCAAATAGCCGTCAGGGCCGAATTCGGGCGTCAGGGTCGTTAC
>NZ_JBGLYK010000483.1:0-560 GCF_047304025.1 Pseudomonas sp. Pseusp97
TGGTGGTCCTGAGCTGGTTGATCCATTGAGCAGCCCCGCCCACGGAGGGGTGGAATGCGGTTGCTTCACTGGCGCCCCGTCTGGTGGCGCCCTCGGGTGCAATGTCTTCTCTGTGGCGGCGCGGCGGAACAGGCCGCCCTGCCTCTTTGCACCGGCTGTGACGACGACCTGCCCTGGCTGGCCGGCCACTGCGCGGTCTGCGCCCTGCCCCTTCCTGCTGGCGGGCTGACCTGCGGGCAATGCTTGCGTCGCGCGCCGGCTTTCCATCGCGTCGAAACTCCGCTGCGCTACGGCTTCCCCGTCGATGCGCTGGTCACCCGCTTCAAGCACCAGGCCAATGCGCCGCTCGGGCGGCTGCTCGGCCAGTTGCTGGAGCGTCACCTGTTGCATGCCTTCGAGGAAGGATTGCCGCGGCCGGACCGGCTGATCCCGGTGCCGCTGTCACGCCGGCGCGAGCGCCAACGCGGCTTCAACCAGGCGCAACTGCTGGCGGACTGGCTGGCCGCGCCGCTGGGGCTGCCTGTGGATAACCGCCTGGTCCGCCGCACACAGGACACCCC
>NZ_JBGLYK010000484.1:0-548 GCF_047304025.1 Pseudomonas sp. Pseusp97
TTCAAGCCGAGCTTCGGGCGCATTCCCATCGACCCGTACTACACCGGCCGCTGCGCCGGGCCGATGACGCGCAACCTGGATGACGCGGCGCTGATGATGAAGCATCTCGCCCGCCCGGATTGGCGCGACGCCACGTCGCTTCCGCCAGCGGACCTGGACTGGCACATCGAGGAACTGGACGTACAGGGCCTGCGTATCGGCCTGCAGCTCGATCCGGGATGCGGCCTGCAGCCGGACGCGGAAGTCCGCGCCGCCGTCGAGGCGGTCGCCCGGCGCTTCGCCAACGCCGGCGCGGAGATAGTCGAAGTGCAACCGATCCTCGACCGCGAGCTGCTCGACGGCCTCGACAAGTTCTGGCGCGCACGCCTGTGGGCCGAGCTGGAGAACCTGCCGCGCGAGCGCCAGGCCAAGGTCCTGCCCTACATCTACCAATGGGCCGAGGGTGGCGCCTCGGTCAGCGGAACCGATGCGGTGCGCGGCTACAACCGCACTTTCGACATGCGTCGACGGGCGGCCGAGCAATTCCACGAGTTAGACTTCCTGCTCTC
>NZ_JBGLYK010000485.1:0-546 GCF_047304025.1 Pseudomonas sp. Pseusp97
CCCGCCACTCCCGCCCGGGCCACCCATGCCGCCGGGGGGGGGCGGCGGAGGCATGGCGGCAGACAGCTCGTCCTGCGAGACGCCGCCGCTGCCATCGCTGTCCAGCCGGGCGAGCAGGTCGTCGACGTCGATGCTGCTGCCATTGTCGTCGGAGGACGACAGCGCGCTGGTCAGCTCGTCCTTGCTGATGCTGCCGTCGCCATCGCTGTCGATGGACTTGAACAGGTCTTCCTGGAATTTCGCCGCGCCCTGGGCGCCTCCGCAGTTGCCGGTCTGGGTGCCGGCCGAACTGCTGGCGGTCTGGGTCTTGGCGAGCGTCGAGCCGGTGTAATAGCTCGAGTAGCTGCTGACGCCGCTGATCATAGGACTGTCTCCATGGTTGCCCGGAGGGTTCTCCGGTTTTCGCAGCCTCGGTGGCGTCTGTGTCGCGGGTTTGTGCGCTTTGTATGCGCCGCTCTACATCAGGCTCGTGGCAGGCGCAGCACGGCGGTAGCGCCGCCGCCAGGGGTTTCCTCGAAGATCAGGTCGCCGCCCTGGCGCCGCGCG
>NZ_JBGLYK010000486.1:0-543 GCF_047304025.1 Pseudomonas sp. Pseusp97
AGCCTTTCCATCTCCAGGCCGTAGGCGATGTTGCCGCGCACGGTCATGTTGGGGAACAGCGCGTAGGACTGGAACATCAGGTTCAGCGGACGCTTGTTCGGCGGCAGCGGCGAGATGTCCTGGCCATCCAGGTAGATGGCGCCGGCGCTGGGCGTCTCGAAGCCGGCGATCATGCGCATCAGGGTGGTCTTGCCGCAGCCTGAGGGGCCGAGCAGCGCGAAGAACTCGTTCTGGCGGATGCTCAGCGACACCTGGTCCACCGCCGTCAGGCCCTCGCCGTAGGATTTGCTCACCTGCTCCAGCACGAGCAGGTCGGATGGCTTAGTCATGGGCTTTGGGCACCTTGTTCAGACGTTGGGAGGCGAACAGCGCGGTGAAGCTGACCAGCATCACCAGGGTGGCGAGGGCGTTGATTTCCGGGGTCACGCCGAAGCGGATCATCGAGTAGATCTGCATCGGCAGCGTGGTGGAGGCGCTGCCGGAGCCGGAGTTGAAGAAGGCGATGATGAATTCGTCCACCGACAGGGTGAACGCCAGCAGCCC
>NZ_JBGLYK010000487.1:0-538 GCF_047304025.1 Pseudomonas sp. Pseusp97
GCGCCCAGCGGCGGCGACGAGCTGATCCTCTACCAGTGCCTGCTGGGCAGCTGGCCCCTGGGGCTGTCCCCGGACGATAGCGAGGGCATGCGCGACTACCACCAGCGCATCGAGCAATGGCAGCGCAAAGCTATCCGCGAGGCCAAGCTGGACAGCGACTGGGGCGCACCCAACGAAGCCTACGAACAGGCCTGCGCCGACTTCCTCGGCGGCATCCTGCTCGCGGAAACCGGCGCGCCGCTGCGCCGGGCCATTGCCGAGGCAGCTGGGTACCTGATGCCCGCCGGCGCACTCAACTCGCTGGCGCAATGCGTACTGCGCAATACCACGCCCGGAGTGCCCGACCTGTACCAGGGCAACGAGTTCTGGGACTTCACCCTGGTGGACCCGGACAACCGCCGGGTGCCGGACTACGCCGCCCACGAGGCGGCACTGGCGCAGGCCCCCCGGGCAGTGGACAATACCATGGTCAACGACCAGCGGACCGTATCCTTCGACTCCGGCACCGGGGCACTGCTGCATGTGCAGAAGCCCTACC
>NZ_JBGLYK010000488.1:0-514 GCF_047304025.1 Pseudomonas sp. Pseusp97
ATCCTACGGCCTGCCATTCGGTGATCAGGTGCGGCTCTGCAACCACGCCGGCCAGCCGCGGAAGCGGCTGATGTCCTGCGCGCCACCCAAAGCGCCCCGGCCTACAAGCTCTACGCCCTGGCCGGCGGCCCGCCGCTGCGCCCCGGCATGCTGCGCGTGGCCGAAGGCGGCGTGGCCATCGAGGTGGAAGTCTGGGAACTGCCCAGTGCCGAGCTGGGCTCCTTCCTCACCGGCATCCCCGCGCCGCTGGGACTGGGCAAGGTGCAGCTGGAGGATGGCAGCTGGGAGACCGGTTTCATCTGCGACGCCTGGGGCCTGGACGGCGCGCAGGACATCAGCCGCTTCGGCGGCTGGCGGGCGTGGTTGCAGAGCCGCAGCTGATCACCGAATGGCAGGCCGTAGGATGGCGTGGGGGGGGGGGGGGGCACGCACAAAAAAAAAAACACAACCAAAGAGAATAGGGAAGCGCAACCACACAAACCGAGGAACCCCACCCGCGCGGGGGGCGGCGGGG
>NZ_JBGLYK010000489.1:0-503 GCF_047304025.1 Pseudomonas sp. Pseusp97
AGAGTAGGTCATCGTCAAGCTCCTATCCCAAGACCCCTGGTCAGCTTCGCTGGCCGGGGGTTTTGCTTTTGCGCGCGGAAAGTCGGGGTATAGCCGCATAGGCAATTCAGGCATGCCTCTATATGATGCGTGCCTGACTGTTGCGGGGGTGATATGCAGACCTTGCTGAAATTGCTGAGCGATGGCCGCTTTCATTCTGGAGAAGAGCTGGGTGCTCTGCTCGGAGTAAGTCGCAGCGCCGTCTGGAAGCGCCTTGAGGGCTTCGAGCGTGACTACGGCATGCTGGTGCAGCGAGTGCGCGGCCGTGGTTATCGGCTGGAAGAGCCTCTGAGCATCATCTCGTCCAGGTCCGAAGCCGGACCGTGGCCTCTCGATGTCCTGTTTTCGATCGACTCAACCAATGCCGAGGTGCTGCGACGTCTCTCGGCCGGTGCCGTGGCGCCCTTCGCCATTCTGGGGGAGCGGCAGACTGCCGGGCGGGGGCGGCGGGGGGCGGGGGGGGG
>NZ_JBGLYK010000048.1:0-29459 GCF_047304025.1 Pseudomonas sp. Pseusp97
TTTTGGGGTTTTTTTTTTTGGGGGTTTTTGCGCCGCCGCGTGGTCGCCCCAAACCCGCCCCGGGGGGGGCCCGCTTATAACCCGGGCCCCTACCCCCCCCGCTCCTACAGGAATTGCTGATACGGCGCCATTCAGTGGGTGATTCGTGATCAATTGAATTGCATGCAATTTAATTGATCACTATTCTTGAATTTCCCACCTTCCTCCGGAGCCATGCCCGATGAGCGACGCACTGCTGAACATTCCCGTGACCACCATCAAGGGCGAACAGAAGACCCTTGCCGACTTCGGCGGTAAGGCCCTGCTGGTGGTGAACACCGCCAGCCAGTGCGGCTTCACGCCTCAGTACAAAGGGCTGGAAAAGCTCTGGCGGCAGTACAAGGACAAGGGCCTGGTGGTGCTCGGCTTCCCCTGCAACCAGTTCGGCAAGCAGGAACCGGGCAACGAAGGGGAGATCACCCAGTTCTGCGAGCTGAACTTCGGCGTGAGCTTCCCGCTGTTCAAGAAGATCGACGTCAACGGCGCCGAGGCCCACCCGCTCTATGTCCAGCTGAAGAAGCGCGCCCCCGGCCTGCTCGGCAGCCAGGGCATCAAGTGGAACTTCACCAAGTTCCTGATCGGCCGGGACGGCCAACTGGTCAAGCGCTTCGCCCCGACCACCAAGCCCGAGCAACTGTCCGCCGAGATCGAAGCGCTGCTGTGATGAACGACGCCGTAGCCCTGCCGGCCGAACTGCAGCTGGACAACCAGCTGTGCTTCCGCCTGTACGCCGTGTCCCGCGCGGTGATCCGCGGTTACCGGCCGATGCTCGAGGCGCTCGGCCTGACCTACCCGCAGTACCTGGCGATGCTGGTGCTCTGGGAGTGGCAGGCCGAGCCGCCGCAACAGCCCTCGGTAAAGGCGCTCGGCGAGCGGCTGATGCTCGACTCCGGCACCCTCACGCCGCTGCTCAAGCGCCTGGAACAGCTCGGCCTGGTACGGCGCCGCCGCGCGCAGCACGACGAACGTGAAGTGCACCTGGGGTTGACGCTGGAAGGCGTTGCCCTGCGCGAGAAGGTTCTGCCGCTGCGTGAGGAGTTGCTGTGCCGCAGCGGCATCGACCTGGGCGTCACCGACGGCCTGCGCGAGCAACTGGACAGCCTGCTGCTGCAGTTGTCGAAACTGGACGCCTGACTCAGCTGCGCGGCTGTGGGCCGGTCCAGCGTTCGAGGATGGCTGCCAGCTCGTCGCGGTGGAAGGGTTTGGCCAGGTAATCGTCCATGCCGGCCGCCCGACAGCGCTCGCGCTCCTCCGGCAGGGCGTTGGCAGTCAGGGCGACCACGGGCAGGTCCGGCCAGCGGCCGCTCTCGCGGATCTCGCGGGTGGCCTGGTAACCGTCCATCACCGGCATGTTGCAGTCCATCAGCACCAGGTCGAACTCGGCGCCGTCGAGCTGCTTGAGCGCCTCCTCGCCGTTGGCGGCGATGCCTACCTGGCAACCCAGCTTCTGCAGCAGACCGCGTGCGACCAATTGGTTGACGGGATTGTCCTCCACCAGCAGCACGCGGGCGGAGAACTGTTCCGCCGGGACCGCGCCAGGTGTCTTCGAAGCGGGCAGCGGCTGATGCTCGAAAGCCTGCTTCAGCGCCTGATAGAGCACGGCGCGGGACAGCGGCCGCGCCAGTTGCCGAAGCGGAGCGAGGCGCTGAGCCACCTCGGGTTCGAGGAAGTTGCCGTAGGCCGTGACCAGCAGCACCGGCTTGGTGACGTTCTGGCGTAGCACGATCAGGCAGTCCGGGCAGTCCGACAGCAGCGCATCCAGTTCCACGCCGGCGAGGCTTTCGTCGATATCCAGGCGCTGAAAGTCCACGCCCCATTCCGGCAGCCAGTTCTGCAGCAGTGCGGCCAGCCCACTGCTGGCGGCGCATTGCACGATGAGCCTGCCGTCCAGTTTCGCCTGCGGTTGCGCCGCTTCCAGTGGCCGCAGGGGCAGGGTGACGATGAACTCGCTGCCCAGGCCCGGTTGCGAAGTGACGCTCAGCTCGCCCTTCATCGCCTCGCAGAGCTTTCGTGTCAGCGCCAGGCCCAGCCCGGTGCCGCCGTACTGGCGGGCGATGCCGGCGTCGGCCTGGGTGAAGGGCTGGAAGATCTTCTGCAGGGCCTCGGGCGCCACGCCGATGCCGGTGTCGCGCACGCTGATGCGCACGCCCTGATCCCCGGTTTTGGCGCCCAGCGGCTCGACGCGCACGTCCACGCGGCCGAAGCGGGTGAACTTGAGGGCGTTGGACAGCAGGTTGCTGACCACCTGGCGCACTCGCGTCGGATCGCCCGAGTGCTGCGCCGGCAACTGTGGGCTGATCAGGCAGGTGAGCTCCACGGAAGGGCCGGCGTTCTGCGACAGCAGGCTGGCGGTGTCTTCCACCAGGGTGCCGAGGTCGAAGGGAATCTGCTCCAGCTCCAGCTGGCCGGCCTCGAACTTCGACAGGTCGAGCACGTCGTTGAGCAGTTCCACCAGGACCTTGCCCGAGTCATGGGCGATGGACAGCTGCTGGTGCTGCTCGGCGGTCAGCGGGCCGTCCAGGGCCAGGCCGAGCATGCCCAGCAGGCCGTTGAGCGGGGTGCGGATCTCGTGGCTCATGTTGGCCAGGAAGCTGCCGCGCGCCTGGGCCATGGCCAGGGCGGTCTGCCGGGCCTGTTCCAGTTCCTGGTTGGACAGCGTCAGGCGCGCATTGGCCGCCTTCAGCTCGGCCGTTCTTGCCGCGACAATGCTTTCCAGCTCTTCCAGGTACTGGGTCAGGCGGTCCTCGGCCTCGCGGCGCTGCTCCATCTCCACCGAGATGCGGTTGAGCTGGCGGTTGGTCACTTCCACCAGCACGCCGATCTCGTCGCGCTCATGGCCGCGCGGGCAGGGCAGGCGCAGGCGCGAGGGCGAGCGCGGATCATGGCGGGAGAGGGCGTCGATCAGGCTCACCAGCGGCTTGGTCAGCAGTCCGTAGAAGAGCACCAACAGGATCAGCGACAGCAACAGGCTGCGCACGAACCCGGAGATGAAGGTCATCCCGGCGCGGCGCAGGAAGTCGTTGCCGAAGACAAAGGTATCGATCTCCAGGCGCAGCACGCCAAGGGACTCGGCGGGGGCGTGGTCGACGAACAGCGGTTCCTCATAGGATCGCTGCTCGCCGAAGAGGAAGTCGCTCAGGCCGCGCAGGTGGCTTTCTGCCGGCGGCCGGTCGGCGCTGGCCAGCGGCACGCTGGCATTGTCGATGATCTCGGCGCGGATCACCGCGGGCGAGCGCAGCAGGCCAACCACCAGTTCCTGGGCGAGTTCGGCGTCGATGTTGTAGGCGATGCGCGCGGCAGGGTTGTGGCTGACGTCCAGCAGGGCGCGCACTTCGCGGTTGATGGAGGCGTCCTGGCTGGCATAATCGACGCCTACCTGGATGAGGCTGAGCAGGGTGCCCAGGATGAACGCCACCAGCACCGTCAGGCTGGCCTGCTTGAACGAGAGGCGATGTGTGAGCGCAATATCCATGGTTGCGGAGCGTCGCCTCGCAAAAGCTTTCCTGCGGCGTAGCATAGCCCATCGGAACCGTCTGTCGGGATAGCCCGAAGGCTAAGAAATTCTCGGGCCTGCGCCTCATGAGTGGCGCCCGGGGACTTTTCCCTGAAAAGCTTGGAGACACGCGTGGATTCCCGTCTGAACGATTTTCTCGCCCGCGCCGAAGCGCTGATGGCGCGCCTGGAGCCGTTATTGCCCGCCGTGCGCGAAACGCTGGACTGGCAGCAGAGCCTGGCGGCGCGCTGGCACCGTGACGGCCGCAGCGGCTACCTGCAGCCGCTGAAGGTCAGCCTCGACCTGCGCCTGGACGATCTGCTGGGTGTCGACCGGCAGCGCGAGCAACTGGCCCGCAACACCCGGCAATTCGTGACTGGCCAGCCGGCCAACCACGCGCTGCTGTGGGGTGCCCGCGGCACCGGCAAATCCTCCCTGGTGCGCGCATTGCTCGCGGAGCTCGCCGGTGAGGGGCTGCGCCTGATCGAGATCGAGCGCGACCACCTGGCCGACCTGCCGCGGGTGGTCGAGCAGATCCAGGGCCTGCCGCAGCGCTTCGTGTTGTTCTGCGACGACCTGTCGTTCGATGCCGGAGAGGGCGATTTCCGCGTCCTCAAGAGCGTGCTCGACGGCTCGCTGGAACAGGCGCCGGATAACGTCCTGCTGTATGCCACGTCCAATCGCCGCCACCTGGTGTCGGAAAAGCAGAGCGACAACGAGAACTGGAAGATGGTCGACGGCGAGTTGCATCCCAACGAAGCCGTCGAAGACAAGATCGCCCTGTCCGACCGCTTCGGCCTGTGGCTGTCCTTCTATCCCTTTACCCAGGAGCACTTCCTCAGCGTGGTGCGCCACTGGGTGGAGGTGCTCGCGCAGAAGTCCGGGCTTGCCGCCTGGACCTGGGACGAGGAGCTGGAGAAGGAAGCCATCCGCTGGGCGCTGGGACGTGGCAACCGTAATGGCCGCTGTGCCTATCAATTCGCCCGCTACTGGGTGGGCCGACAATTGCTCGAAGGAGAGTCACCATGATCGATCTGCAACAGGCCGGTGCCGGCCTCGGCGGCTACGCGCTGCTGGCTGCCCAGGCGGAGTCGTTGTTCGCCGACGAACGCGACTTCATTGCCAACGCCTCGCAGTTTTCCGCGTTCCTGTTCAACGAGCTGGCGGACCTGAACTGGGCCGGCTTCTACCTGAACCGCAACGAAGAGCTGGTGCTCGGCCCGTTCCAGGGCAAGGTCGCCTGCGTGCGCATTCCCTTCAGCAAGGGCGTGTGCGGCGCTGCGGCGCGTACTCGTGAAACCCAGCGTGTGGAAGACGTGCACGCCTTCCCCGGGCACATCGCCTGCGACAGCGCCTCCAACAGCGAGCTGGTGGTGCCGCTGGTGAAGGATGGCCGCCTGATCGGCGTGCTGGACCTGGACAGCCCGAAGGTTGGCCGTTTCAGCGCGGAGGATCAGGCCGGAATCGAGCATCTGGCGGAGATTTTCCTGCGTCTCACTGACTGCTGATCATTCGCTTGCAACAAAAAAGCCCCGCCTGAGCGGGGCTTTTTCATGGCGGGCGCAGCTTCAGCGCTTGGCCATGATCTTGGCGATGATCTGCAGCTCGCCCTGGACGATCTCGGCCAGGGCCGGGCGGGCCAGGGTGCGCTCGAAGTGCGCGGCCAGCTTCGGCCAGCGCTGGGCATCCAGCGTTTCCTCGCCATGGCGCAGGTTCACCAGCTGGCAGGCAATGGCGATGTCGGCGAGGCTGAAGCGGTCGTCGACGAACCACTGCTGCCCGCCCAGGCATTTCTCCAGGTAGTCGAAGTGCTCGGGGAGCTTCTCCTGCATGGCGCCTTTCACCGCGACTTCATCGCAGACCTTGCCCATCAGCGGCTTGAGCAGGCGGTTGCGGAACACGGTGAAGGTGGTCAGCGGGGCCAGCTCGTAGTCGGCGTACTTCTCCAGCCAGTTGATCCGCGCGCGGGACTCGGCGCCCTGGCCGCACAGCGGCGCGCGTTGCGGATCGCGGTCTTCCAGGTAGTGGCAGATGACGCTGGAGTCGGCGAGGGTGAAATCACCGTCGCGGATCGCCGGCACGCGGCGCAGCGGGTTGAGTTCGCGGTACCAGTCCGGCTGGTTGAACGGGTTGACGTTCTCCAGTTGGTAGTCGAAGCCTTTCTCGGCCGCGAACAGGCGGACTTTGCGAACGAAGGGGGACAGCGGGGCGCCGAAGACGACGAGGCTCATGCAGGGCTCCTGGGGCGAAGGTGGCCGGGGTGAGGGAGATCAGTCGTAGAGGTTCTTCTTCTTCCAGATATCGTCCTCGTCCAGCGCCTTGAGGCCCTCGCCCAGTTCGCTCGGCTCGTCCGGCGCGGGCTGGGAGGTTTCCAGTACCAGGGCGTTGGCGTGGGCCAGCTGGGCTTCCATCTGCTTGAGCTGCGCCTGGTAGCGGCCGATTTCCGGTTGCTTCTGCAGGTACTGCGCGCCGCGCTCGAAGGCCAGGCGCGCTTGCCGGGGCTGACCCTGCTGCAGCGCCTGCTGGCCCAGGTTGCCGAAGAACTCTATATGGAGGAGGGTGAGCAGGTGGCGGATTTCCTTCACCCATTTCTTCGCTTCGGCCTGCGGCAGCATGTTGTCCTGGGCGCAGCGGGTGAGCTGGGCGTGCAGGGCTTCGAAGAGGAAGCGCACGTCCTTGGCCTTGGCTTCGGTGAGGATCGGCTGCGGCGGATTCTTCACCGGGATGCTTTCGCCCTTGGCAACCAGGCCGCGCAGCTCTTCCAGGCGCTGCTTGAGCGCGGCGTTCTGCTTGTCGACCGCGAGCAGGCGTTCGCTGAGCTTCAGCTCGAAGCCGCTGAGCAGCAGTTTCAGCGCCGGGGACATGAACTGGCCGGGCAGGGATTCGGAAACATCGGCGCAGCGCCGGCAGCGATCTGACAGATCGGCCTTCAGACGCGCCTGCTCCAGCTTGCGGTTTTCCACCAGGTGATTGATGTAGCCGATGGCGACCAGCAGGGCGATACCGACGAGAACCAGGACCGTAATGACGATTGGCGACACCGTGGAGTGCTCCGGATGTTTTCCGCGAGTGTAATGTCTTAGTGATACCGCTGATAGCGGCAGCTCAGTTTTTACTCAGAAGTCTTTGATTTAAAAAATATTTCTACTAAGGGTTGACGACCCTCCAAAGCCTCCCTAGAATGCGCGCCACTTCGACGCGAAACGCAGAAATGCCGGAGCGATGAAGTCGGAAAGATGTTAAGTTCCGGGCCGCGTCCCCTTCGTCTAGTGGCCTAGGACACCGCCCTTTCACGGCGGTAACAGGGGTTCGAGTCCCCTAGGGGACGCCACTTATCCAGCGACGATGCCTTCGCATCGTCAGCCAGAGTCATCTGGGGCTATAGCTCAGCTGGGAGAGCGCTTGCATGGCATGCAAGAGGTCGACGGTTCGATCCCGTCTAGCTCCACCAAATTCCCGCATGGGATGAAGCCAGAATCCACCGCCTGGTGGGTTTCTTCGAAGGATATGTCCCCTTCGTCTAGTGGCCTAGGACACCGCCCTTTCACGGCGGTAACAGGGGTTCGAGTCCCCTAGGGGACGCCATTGCGGGAATAGCTCAGTTGGTAGAGCACGACCTTGCCAAGGTCGGGGTCGCGAGTTCGAGTCTCGTTTCCCGCTCCAGATTCTCGATCATCGCCCAGGCGGTGACCGAAAGATGAAATGGCGTTACCCTTCGGCGAAAGCTGAAGGTTGCAACAAGTTGCTGCGGGAATAGCTCAGTTGGTAGAGCACGACCTTGCCAAGGTCGGGGTCGCGAGTTCGAGTCTCGTTTCCCGCTCCAAAATCGAAACGCCGCCCATCAGGGCGGCGTTTTCGTTTGCGCGGCGAAAAGATGCCGTCGCCTCTCTCGCCCTTCCTCCCGGTCCCTCCCGCAGACTGCCGCGCTCCCGCCTGCGAACCCGTTTGCGTGCCGGTATTGAGGAAGATTCTGACGCAGCCCTGAGGGGAATCCCGTTTGTCGCCCCGCACTGGCGCCCGAGAATGCCAGCGCTCTGTCGCCCTGCGATGGAGCGGGGCCCATTCACGAAGCTTCCAGCGTCGTGGACAGGCATTCATGGAGCTTGTCCCTGGTGAGGTTGAGCAGATGCGGGAGTTGCGAAGGCGTGCGGAAACGGCCCAAGGGTTGCCAAACCCCGAAGGTCCGGATGACGCGGTCGGTGTCCTGTCGGTATTCGATTTCGACGGCACCCTGACCCGGCATGACAGTTTCCTGCCGTTCCTCTGGTTCGCCTTCGGCTCGCTCGGTTTTCTACGGCGCGTGCCGGCCATGGCGCTTCCAATCCTGGGCTTCCTCTTTCGCCGGACCAGTCGCGATGAATTGAAGGCCTGTCTGATTGCGGTGTTCCTGCAGGGGGTCGATGCGCAATGGCTGGCAGTCCGGGCGCAAGCCTATTGCCGGTGCGTCTGGGGCTATCTGCTGCGCCCTGAAGGCTTGCACGCAGTGGCAGCGGAGTTGCGTGCAGGGGCCGAAGTGACCCTCTGTTCGGCCTCCCCCGCGCTGGTGCTGCGGCCCTTCGCCGAACGCCTGGAGGTCGGCCTGATCGGTACTGAGCTGGAAGTCGTCGATGGTCGGCTCAGTGGGCGCATCGTCGGCGGCAACTGTCGTGCCGGGAACAAGGTCCTGCGCCTGCAGGCGAAGTACGGCCCCCTCAAGGATTACCGGCTGCGCGCCTGGGGTGATACCCAGGGCGATCACGCCCTTTTAAGAGCCGCACAGGACCCGCATTGGCGGGTTTTCCATCCCCCTTGGCGACGTACGGCGGGTCCTGTGCGCCCGACCCCCTGAACCGATGCCATTTCTTTTTCGAGAGCTGCAATCGTGGAACAGACACACATAGGTTTTCCCCCGCTGACGATGGCGGTGTTCATCGGACTGGCCCTGTCCGCCCTCTTGCTGGACATGCTGACCCACCGGGACAACAAGCCCATTTCCCTGGGGCGTGCGGCAGGTTGGTCGATCTTCTGGGTGGCGATTTCCCTGGCCTTCGCCGGCTTCCTTTATATCCAGCACGGCGCCCCGGTCGCCAGCCTGTTCCTGACCGGCTACGCGCTGGAAAAGGTGCTGAGCGTCGACAACCTGTTCGTCTTCATCGCCATCTTCGCCTGGTTCAAGGTGCCTGACGGCCTGCGTCACCGGGTACTGTACTGGGGAATCCTCGGCGCCATCCTGTTCCGCGCGGTCTTCGTGGCCATCGGCACCGGGCTGCTGGCCTTCGGGTCCTGGGTGGAGATCGCCTTCGCCCTGATCGTGGCCTGGACCGGCGTGATGATGCTCAAGGGCGGCGGCGACGATGAAGAGGAGGAGGACTATTCCAGGCACCTGGCCTACCGCTTTGCCAGCAAGTTGTTCCCTGTTTGGCCGAGGCTGCTCGGCGGTCGTTTCCTCGTCGCCCGCAAGCGGCTCGAGACTGAAGTGCTCAAACCGGAGAACAAGGGCATCAGCCTTGCCCAGGGCGCGCTGTTCGCCACGCCGTTGTTCCTCTGCCTGGTGGTGGTGGAGGTGTCGGACGTGCTGTTCGCCTTCGACTCGGTACCGGCGGTAATCGCCGTCAGCCGCGAGCCGCTGATCGTCTATTCCGCGATGCTGTTCGCCATCCTCGGCCTGCGCACCCTGTACTTCGTGCTCGAGGCGCTCAAGCGTTATCTGGTGCACCTGGAGAAGGCCGTGGTGGTGCTGCTGTTCTTCATCGCGGCGAAGCTCGGCCTGAACGCTACCGACCACCTTTTCCACCACGGCATCAGCATCGACGCCAATACCAGCCTGGTCGTGGTGCTGGTGGTTCTGGCGCTGGGCATCCTTGCCAGCCTGCTGTTCCCGGGGAAGGAGGAGGGCGCTCAGGCCGAGGCTTGCGAGCGCTGATCCGGACAATACCGCTGCGCAGAAAGCCCGCCTCGCCGCGGGCTTTTTCGTCTCCTGAAACCGCAGACTCGACGAAGCCGGTGATCGGATTTTTCAGAGCGTCGACGGAACCAGTCTCATTTGGCGCCAGGGGCCGCCGTAGAGCGATTCGGATGCGATGTCACGGATCGCCCGAACGCGCTGGGAGCGCAGGTTCTTCACGAGTTTTTCACGTACTTCGCCCTGGGCCGCAAGTGGCATGGCCATTGGCCGCACAGCGCCAATTGGCCTGATCTAAGCTCCACTCAGGTTGGCCTCTCGAGCAGAGGTTTCCATGCGAAGTACTCCTGAAGAATGCCTCCGAAGCGCACTGCAGGTCTGCCGCGAGAGTTTCCTGTTCGTGGGATTCTTCAGCCTGTTCATCAATGCGCTGATGCTCGTGCCGACCTTCTACATGCTGCAGGTCTACGGACGGGTAATTACCAGTGGCAGCCTGACCACGCTGACCATGCTGACACTGATCATGACCCTGCTGGTGATCACGCTCGGCTCCCTGGAGTGGGTCCGTTCGCGCATCCTGGTGCGGGTCAGCACGCGGCTCGATGTGCTGCTCAGTCGCCAGGTCTACAAGGCCAGTTTCAAGCGGGCGCTGTACAGCGGCGGGATGGATGCCTCCGCCCAGCCGCTCAACGACCTGACCGGCCTGCGCCAGTTCCTTGCCGGCAGCGGCCTGTTTGCCTTCTTCGATGCGCCCTGGTTGCCCATCTACATCGCCGTGATGTTTCTCTTCCACCCCTGGCTGGGCTGGGTGGCGGTGGGCAGTGCGGTGCTTCTGCTGGTGCTCGCGCTCATCAACGAAAAGCTGACCGCTCCGGCCCTGGCGCAGGCCAACAAGGAACATATCGCCGCGTCGCTGCATACCACCAAGAACCTGCGCAACGCTGAAGTCATCGAGTCCATGGGCATGCTGGAAACCCTGATGGACCGTTGGGGCGCGCGGCAGCGCGGCGTACTGCTGCTGCAGTCCCTGGCCAGCGACAAGGGCGCGATCATCAGCACCATTTCCCGCACCTTCCGCCTGCTGGTGCAGTCGCTGGTGCTGGGGCTGGGTGCATACCTGGCCGTGGATCATCAGGTGGGGCCGGGCATGGTGTTCGCCGGTGCCGTTCTGCTCGGTCGCGCGTTGGCGCCGCTGGACCTGATCATCGGCAGCTGGAAGGGCTTCATCTCGGCGCGCTCGCAGTACAACCGGCTCAACGACATCCTCGACAAGCTGCAGGCGCAGCCCGAACGCATGCCGCTGCCTGCGCCGCTGGGACATATCCAGGTGGAGAACCTGGTGGTCGCGGCGCCCGGCTCGATGACGCCGATCATCAAGAACATCAGCTTCAGTGTCCCCGCCGGTTGCGTGGTGGGCATTATCGGCCCGAGCGCAGCGGGGAAGTCGACCCTGGTGCGGGCGCTGATGGGCGTCTGGCCGCCGTTGCACGGCGTCGTCCGCCTGGACGGCGCGGACATCAGTACCTGGAACAAGCACGACCTCGGTCCGCACATCGGCTACCTGCCCCAGGACATCGAGCTGTTCGAGGGTACCGTGGGCGAGAACATCGCCCGCTTCACCGAGCTGGATTCGGAGAAGGTCATCCAGGCGGCGAAGATCGCCGGTGTCCACGAAATGATCCTGCTGCTGCCCGATGGCTACGACACCGTCATCGGCAGCGAAGGGCTGATGCTCTCGGGCGGGCAGCGCCAGCGCATCGGCCTGGCCCGCGCGCTGTATGGCAGCCCACGGCTGATCGTGCTCGACGAACCCAATTCCAATCTCGACGACGTGGGTGATCGCGCCCTGGCGGCTGCCATCCACCAGCTCAAGCAGAGCGGCGCGACCGTGTTCGTCATCACCCACCGCACCAACCTCGTTTCCCAGCTCGACCGGCTGATGCTGATGAATGACGGCACCGTCACGCTCTTCGGTTCCCGCGATCAGGTGCTGGCCGAACTCACCGCCAGGCAGCAGCCACAGGTGCCGCAACGGCCGATGCCGGCGGGCGCCAGCATCGCTCCGGTGGATACCCACAAGGATGACGCCGATGCCCAGTCACCCCATTGAGAGCTTCGCCGACCTGCCGGTGTCGGACCTCAAGGTGCGTCGCCTGGGGGTGGCCATCGTTGCGGTAACTTTCGGCCTGTTCGGCACCTGGGCGGCGTTCGCGCCGCTGGATGGCGCGGTCTACGCGCCGGGGGTAGTGACCGTGCAGGCCTACCGCAAGACGGTGCAGCATCCCGAAGGCGGCATCGTCAAGGAAGTGCTGGTGCACGACGGCGACATCGTCAAACGCGATGCTCCGCTGATCGTGCTCGACGACGCACAGCTGCGTTTCGAATTCGACATGACCCGTAGCCAGCTGATCGCCGCCGAGGCCATGGAGGCGCGGCTGAAGGCTGAACGCGATGCGCAGGCTGCGATCAGTTTCGACGGTGTCGGCGATCTTGCCAGCCCCCGCGGCGTGGAGGCGCGGCAGAGCGAGACACAGGTGTTCAACGCCCGCCAGGGGGCGCGGCAGGGCCAGATTTCCGTGTTGCGCGAGCGCATCGGCCAGTTGAACCAGCAGATCGACGGGCTGCAATCGATGATCGGCGCCAAGGTCCAGCTGGCCAACTCCTACAGCGGCGAGATCGGCGAGCTGTCCGACCTGCTCAAGCAGGGTTACGTCGACAAGCAGCGCCTGCTCGAACAGCAGCGCAAGCTGGAGATGATCCGTGCGGAAGTCGCCGATCATCGCTCCACCATCAACCGCACGCGCCTGCAGATCAACGAAACGCAATTGCAGATCCTGCAGATCGACAAGGACTTCAGCGCCGAGGTCGCCAAGCAGCTGGCCGAGGTGCAGACACGTATCTACGACCTGCAGGAAAAGAGTTCGTCGCTGCAGGACCGCCTGGGACGCATCGTCATTCGCGCGCCCGACGCGGGCATGGTGATCGGCATGACGGTGCACACCGTGGGCGGCGTGGTGCGACCGGCAACGCCGCTGCTGGACATCGTGCCCTCGGTCTCCGAGCTGGTGATCGAAGCCCAGGTGCCGCCGGTGGACATCGACCGCGTGGCCATTGGCAAGCGCGCAGACATTCGCTTCAGCGCCTTCAACAGCGCGACCACGCCGGTGATCGAGGGCGAGGTCATCAACGTCTCGGCGGACCGCCTGGTCAGCGAAAAGACCAACGCCGCCTACTATCTGACGCGGGTCCGGGTCACCGAGAAAGGTGCCCATGCGTTGGGCGAGCGCAAGTTGCTGCCGGGTATGCCGGCGGACGTGCTGATCATCACCGGGCAGCGCACCCTGTTGCAGTACCTGATGCAGCCGGCGCGCAACGCCCTTTCCCAATCGATGATCGAGGAATGACCATGGCCGCATCTTCCGTTGTGCTGGCGGGAGCGCTGATGCTGGTGGCGGGGGCTGCGCTGGCGCAAACCGCAACGGAGGCGCCCGCTGGAGTCAGTGTCGCCGACGACGCCACCGACCTGCTGCACCTGTACCACGAGGCGCGACTGGAGGACCCGCAGATCCTGGCTTCCTTCGCCCACGCGCAGGCGGGCAAGGAGTACCAGCGCGAGGCCATGGGCGTGCTGCTGCCGCAGTTGTCGCTCAACGCCGGGACCAACCAGATTCACCAGCGCAACGACCTGATCGACGAGAGCTACGACAGCGAGAACTACAGCCTGGTGCTGCGCCAGTACCTCTACAACAAGGCGGCCTGGGAGAACTACCAGAAATTCAAGAGCATGGCCCTGCAGTCGGAATCAGAGGCGCTGGATGCCCAGGCTGAGGCCACGGTGGAACTGGCGCGGCGCTACTTCACCGCACTGGCCGCCGAGGACGAGCTGGAGCTGGTGATCGCCGAGCGGCGCACTACCCAGGAAAGCCTGGACCGGGTCAATGCGCTGTTTGCCAAACAGTTGGCTCTGGTGACCGACCAGCTCGACCTGCAGGCGCGGGTGGACCTTCTTGCGGCGCAGGAACTGGAGGCACGCAACCAGGCGACCATCAGCCGTGAGGCATTGACCGAGATCGTCGGGCGGCCGGTGAAGGAGCGGCTCAGCCGGGTGCGCGATGACGTACGCCCGCAGATGACCGAGCAGAGCCTGGAGAGCTGGGTGCGCGACGGCATTGCCCTCAACCCGGCGCTCAAGGCGCGGGAGAGCGGTGTCGAGGCGGCGGAGGCGGCACTGCGCAGTGGCAAGGGCGGGCACTACCCGACCCTGAGCCTGAACCTCAGCGCGCAGCAGACCAACGAGGGCTACAACAACTCCCTGGCGCCGCGCACCGACAGCTATGTCGCCGGTGTCGGCCTGCAGGTGCCGATCTACAGCGGCGGCTCCACCTCGGCGCGGGTGCGCGGGCTGTACCAGGATCAACTGGTAGCCGAGGAACAACTGGAGGAAATCCGCCGGCGGGTGGTCAAGGAAATTACCAGCGCCTATCTCACGGCCAATTCCAACGGCGAGAAGATCCAGGCCAATCGCCTGGCCCTGGTCTCGGCGCACAAGTCGCGGGAGTCGGCGGAGAAGGCGCTGGGCTACGGCATGGTCAATGCGGTGGATGTGCTGGCCGCGGTGCGCAACGAGTTCCGCGCCCGGCGCGACCTGCTCAAGACCCAGTACGAATTCCTCAGCAATGTCTTCACCCTCAATCGCTGGGCGGGCAAACCGCCGATCGAGAGCGTGCAGAGTGTGAATGCCTGGCTGAGCCCTGGTAGTTCCAGCCAAGATTTTCCGCGTCCCTGATCCCCGCATGCAGGGCGCGCGATGCACCCTTGCAATCCGGCTTGCGTCCTTGGCACGGCCAGCGAATTCCCCGCTGCCGGTTGTTGTCTGCGCCGGCGTGCGGCTCCCGCAAAGTGCCGGAATTGACGAGATTTTGACGAGATTGAGATTGTCGTGATTTTCCCCAAGCCACTCGTCGTTTAATTGACGAGCCAGGCCTTGGCCGGTATCTGCCTCCCGTGTGTCGCGGAAGTTTCCAAGCTTTTGATTTTCCGGGCCTGAAGCGCCTTGCCGGGGACGGGAGGCACGACCGTTCGCCGCGAAATCGTACCGCTGGTCGACGGGTGGCAAGGCGGGTAGCGAAGCGGTCTGACCTAGACTCAGGTGACCGGACGAGGGAGCACAGAATCATGTGCAACTTGTTGATGGATATTCGTGTTCATGCCGCCGCGAAGGCTTTTTCCGGCCTCGGAAAGTCTCCTTTGGCCAGGCGCACGGAGGTAACGCCCGCACCAAAGAAGTCCTTGTCCGCCAGCACCGGGACTGGCATCGCGGGAACCTGCCGCGGCTTCCGTCTTGCCTCCAATCGCTGTGGCCCGGTGAGAACAACAGCGAAGGAATGGAGTGCGCGAGTACTTTTGCAGAGAGGGTCAGCCAGCCATGTCTGACCACAGAAAACCGATACGGGTGATGCTGATCGATTGCCGCCCGCTCGTTCTGATCGGTCTTAACGACCTGATCAATGCCAGGAAGCCACGCATGGAGGTCAGCGGCCAGGCCACGACTTACACCTACGCGCTGGACCTTGCCGACCAGCAACGCCCCGACGTGATCTTCTTCAGCTTCTTCCCCGATGCCCTGAACCCGCTGGAAGTGGTCGGCGAACTGACCCGCAGTGCACAGATGAAAGTGCTGGTGCTCAAGGGGCTTTACGAGGCGGTGCCGGTTGCCCAGGCGATCGAGGCGGGCGCCCGGGGCATCGTGCTGGCGGAAGACCCGACCGAGTCGATCATCCAGGCCATCGTCAATGTCCATCATCGCGATATCGGCCTGGACCGCGCCTGGGCGGGCGGTCTTTCCGGCTATGCCGCCAGTGGGCATGTACCACTCAAGTGCAACCATGAGCAGGCCAAGCAGGCGCGGCTGACGCTGCGCGAACGCGAGCTGATCAGCGCCATCGTCGAAGACCCGTCGGCCAAGTACATGAGCATCGCCGAGCGCCTGGGCATCAGCGAGCACACGGTGCACAACCACCTGAGCAACATCTACCAGAAGCTCAACCTGATCAACCGCATGGACCTGCTGATGTACGCGCTCAAGCACGGGCTGGCCGGCAGCGAGGAGCCGCCGGAGTCCGCCTGGGTGGAGCTGGACCGGACACAGCTGCCGGGCAACGGCTCGTCGCTGCGGGGCAGTTGAAGCGCCAGCTTCCTGCGCCAGTGTTTGTCGTGTTTCCCGCGTCCTGAAAAACGATGCGGGGGTGGTTTCCACACCACCCCCCGCATCTTTCCCGCGTGCGAACTACGTGGTGCTGCCATGCACGATATCGGTGTTGAGGATATCGACGCCGACCAGGGTGATGGTCGTCAGTTGCCCGCCGGTCTCGTGGATGGTCACGATGCTGTTGGCGCCGCTGTTGTCGATGTTCTGCACGGTCGACGTGGCGTCGCCATTGAGGACCAGCTTGTCACGCTGGCCGGAGGTGTCGAAGCCGGTGACCTGGTACTTGTTCTCGGTGCGCGCGAGGTCGATGTTGAAGGCCTCTTTCGTGCCGGTCACGCCTGCCAGCATGTAGTCGAAGGTTCCGCCGGCGGTCTTGTTGGCGAACAGATTGGCGCTGAAGGAGCTGGTCGCCGCGTCGCCGTCCTTGTCGGTCACCGTGGCGTTGAACGACAGCTTCACGTCGCTGGCCAGGTTCTCGACCTGCCGGATGAACTGGATGGTCGGCACCTTGATCATGCCCTCGGCCATGGTCAGCTGGATGGCATCGATCAGCTTGCCGGCGACGGTCTGCACGGTGAAGGATTTCTGTCCGCCGGTCTCGCTCTGCAGGTCCCCAGCCAGCACCTTGATCGGCGTGCCGGACGTCGTGCCGTCGTCGTAGTAGGCGACGTAATACAGCGATTCCGACGTCGGGTCGTAGCCGCCCACCGAGTTGTCGATGAAGACCTTCACCGAGGTCAGCAGGGTGTTCGGGTTGGCGACGAAGCTGTCGTCGCCGGCGGTGATGCCCGCACCGCTGCCCTGCAGGACGTTGTTCTTCACGCCGATACCGGAGGTGCTGACGTTGAGGGCCTTCTGGTCGTCGATGTACGACGGCAGCGGGTTGGTCTGCAACTGCGCCTCGGTCGGGTCGGTCACGCCCTGTCCGATACCGGTCAGGATGCTGTTGGCGCCTGTCTGTGGTGCCAGTGCCTTGGCGGCGAAGAACACCACCGCGTCAGTGCCGATGGTCAGCGTCTGCACCGGGTCCGGGCCGCCGGCGCCGAGCTGGCCGTTGGCGGTGCTCAGCACCAGTGTCGAGCTGAAGCCCTGCACCAGGTCCAGGGTGTAGGTGCCGTCGGCCAGGGCCGTCAGCGTGTAGTCGACGCTGGTGTTGGCGGTGCTGGCGTTGTTGTCGAAGTCGCCGGTGAGGGTGCCGGTGAAGTGGAAGGCGCCATTGGCATCCGGCGACGGTGACGTTTCGCTGAGCGTGCCGGTCCCGGTGGTGGTGGTGCCGTTGGGCCGTACCAGGGTGAACTGCCCGTTCGCCAGGACTATATCCAGGCCTGCCGCGCTGCTGCCGTCGGCGCCAAAGGTATGGTCCCAGTAGCCGGTCTGCGCGATGGTGCTGCCGGTGCCGACGATGTTGCCAAAGGCCAGCGAGGGCCCGTCGTCGTGGAAGATCAGGTTCTGCCCGATGTTCAGGGTGGCCTGGGCGCTGTCGCCGTCCTTGTCGGTGATGGTCGCGGTGAGTTTCACCAGGCTGTCCGAGGTGAGGGTTTTGCTGTCATCCGGATCGCTGGCATTGGCGTGGACCACCGCGCGCATCTGGTCGAGGGTGACGTCGCCGTTGCTGGCTGCGCTGACGGTGAAGACCAGCACGTTGCTGACGGCGGTACGACCCTCCACCACGCCGTTGTTGACCGACAGGTTGACCGCCTGCCCGGTGGCGGTGTCGACCAGCCCGGACGCCCCGGCGACCACGCTCAGGGCGTAGGTGAGGGTGCCCGGTCCGTCGGCGCCGTAGCCCGAGGTGAAGTTGGCGGCGAAGTTGGCCGTGGCGTTGGTGGCCAGCACGGTTTCGTCCACTGTCAGGGTCGGCTCGCTCCCGGTGGTGCTGATGGTCGGCCCGTCGTCCTTGAAGATCAGGTTCTGGCCGATGTTCAGCGTGGTCTGGGCGCTGTCGCCGTCGCCGTCGGTCTTGGTCGCGGTCAGGGTCACCAGGTTGTCCGAGGTGAGGGTCCTCGAATCATCCGGGTCGCTGGCGTTGGCGTGGACGATGGCGCGCTGCTGGTCGAGGGTGACATCACCGTTGGCGTTGACGCTGACGGTGAATACCAGGTCATTGCTGATGGCGCAGCGGCCTTCCACCACGGTGCCATTGAGCGAGAGCACCACTGACTGGCCGGTAGCGGTATCGGTGAGCCCGGACGCGCCCGAGACGCAGCCCAGGGTGTAGGTCAGGGTCCCAGGCCCGTCGGCGCCGAACGATGAGAGGAAATTGGCGGAGAAGGCCTGCAGGGCGTTGGTGGTCAGGTCCGAGTCATCCACCGTCAGCACGGGTTCCGTGCCGGCGGGGCTGATGCTCGGGCCGGCATCCTTGAACACCAGATTCTGGCCGATGTTGAGTGTGGCCTGGACGCTGTCGCCATCCCTGTCGGTCTTGGTCGCGGTGAGTTTCACCAGATCGTCCGAAGCGAGGGTCCTGGAGTCGTCCGGATTGCTGGTGTCGGCATGGACGATGGCGCGCTGCTGATCGAGGGTGACGTCGCCATTGGCGGCGACGCTGACCTTGAACACCAGCAGGTTGGTAGTGGCCGTGCGGCCCTCCACCACGGCGCCGTTCATGGACAGGTTCACCGCCTCGCCGGTGGCCGTGTCGGTGAGCCCGGAACCTCCGGCGATCACGCTCAGCGCGTAGGTCAGGGTGCCGGCGCCGTCGGCGCCGAAGCCCGAGCTGAAGTTCGCGGCGAAGTTCTGGGTCGCATCGACGGTCAGGTCGGACTCATCCACCGTCAGGGTCGGCTCCATGCCGGTGGTGCTGATGTTCGGGCCGTCGTCCTTGAACACCAGGTTCTGGCCGATGTTCAGCGTGGCCTGGACGCTGTCGCCATCCTTGTCGGTCTTGGTCGCGGTGAGTTTCACCAGATCGTCGGAAGTCAGGGTCGTCGAGTCGTCCGGGTTGGTGGTGTCGGTATGGACTACCGCGCGGAGCTGATCGAGGGTCACGTCACCGTTGGCAGCGACGCTCACCTTGAACACCAGATCGTTGCTGCTGGCTGTGCGGCCTTCCACCACGCCGTTGTTGACCGAGAGGTTGACTGCCTGGCCCGTGGCCGTGTCCGTCAGCCCGGAGGCGCCTGCTACCACGCTCAGCGCGTAGGTCAGGGTGCCCGCGCCGTCGGCGCCGAAGCCCGAGCTGAAGTTGGCGGCAAAGCTCTGTGTGGAATCGGTCGTCAGGACCGATTCGTCCACCGTCAGGGTCGGCTCGACGCCGGTGGTGCTGATGCTTGGCCCGTCGTCCTTGAACACCAGGTTCTGGCCGATGTTCAGCGTGGCCTGGGCGCTGTCGCCGTCACCGTCGGTCTTGGTCGCGGTGAGCTTCACCAGGTTGTCGGAAGTGAGGGTCCTGGAGTCATCCGGATCGCTGGTGTTGGCGTGGACGATGGCGCGCTGCTGGTCGAGGGTGACATCCCCATTGGCGGCGACGCTGACGGTGAAGACCAGCTGGTTGGTGGTGGCGGTGCGGCCTTCGACTACGGCACCATTCATCGACAGGTTCACCGCTTCGCCCGTAGCCGTGTCGGTCAGCCCCGATGCGCCGGCGATCACGCTCAGTGCATAGGTCAGGGTGCCCGCGCCGTCAGCGCCGAAGGCCGAGGTGAAGTTGGCGGCGAAGTTCTGCGTGGAGTCGGTCGTCAGGGCCGATTCGTCCACGGTCATCACAGGTTCGACACCGGTGGGGCTGATGCTCGGGCCGTCGTCCTTGAACACCAGGTTCTGGCCGATGTTCAGGGTGGCCTGGGCGCTGTCGCCGTCACCGTCGGTCTTGGTTGCGGTGAGCTTCACCAGGTTGTCGGCGGCGAGGGTCCTGGAGTCGTCCGGATCGTTGGTGTTGGCGTGGACGATGGCGCGCTGCTGGTCGAGGGTGACGTCGCCATTGGCCGCCACGCTGACGGTAAACACCAGTTGGTTGGTGGTGGCGGTGCGGCCTTCTACCACAGCACCGTTCATCGACAGGTTCACTGCCTCGCCCGTGGCTGTGTCGGTCAGCCCCGACGCGCCGGCGATCACGCTCAGTGCGTAGCTCAGCGTGCCCGCGCCGTCAGCGCCGAAGGCCGAGGTGAAGTTGGCGGCGAAGTTCTGCGTGGAGTCGGTCGCCAGCACCGACTCGTCCACCGTCATCACCGGCTCGACGCCGGTGGTGCTGATGTTCGGGCCGTCGTCCTTGAACACCAGGTTCTGGCCGATGTTCAGCGTGGCCTGGGCGCTGTCGCCGTCACCGTCGGTCTTGGTCGCGGTCAGTTTCACCAGGTCGTCGGAGGTCAGGGTTCTGGCGTCATCCGGATCTCCGGTGTTGGCGTGGACGATGGCGCGCTGCTGGTCCAGCGTCACGGTGCCATTGGCGGCCACGCTGACGGTGAATACCAACTGGCTGGTGGTGGCCGTGCGGCCCTCGACCACGGCACCGTTCATCGACAGGTTCACCGCCTCGCCCGTGGCCGTGTCGGTCAGCCCGGAAGCGCCGGCCACTACGCTCAGCGCATAGGTCAGGGTGCCCGCGCCGTCAGCACCGAACGCCGAGGTGAAGTTCGCCGCGAAGCTTTGCGACGCATCGGTGGCGAGGACGGATTCGTCCACCGTCAGCGTGGGTTCCGTACCGGTGGTGCTGATGCTCGGGCCGTCGTCCTCGAAGATCATCTTCGAGCCGATTTCCGCGGTGGCGGTGGACACCTGCAGCAGTTTGAAGCCGCCGATGTCGAAGGCGGCGTGGTCATTGCCCTTGGCGCCAACCGCCGCGCCGTTTTCGATCAGCACGCGGTTGTGGTCGGCCGTGGTGGTGTACTCGATCTTGTAGCCGGCCAGCACGCCGGTGATGGTTGCCACCCCGCCGGTGATAGTGATGACGATGCCTGGATCGTTCGCCGAACCGTTGGAGTTTTCCAGCACCGCGCCAGTCGTGCTGTTGAGGACCCGGACGTTGGTGATAGCGACCGCGGCGTCACCGGCATAGCCGTCGATGAAGGCGTTACCCGATTCGATGGCAGTGTTGAAGGCGCTGATCTTGACCACCGCGCTCTTGCCGCTCTGCAACTGCACGACATCGAAGCTGGCGGTCTTGGCGTTGAACATCTGGGTGAAATCGATGTTGGCTTCAACGTCCGCTTCATTCTGGTCCAGGTTGGGGATGGTCACGTTCTGCCGGGCACCGGTGACGAAGGTGAAGCGGATGCCTTCCTGCTCCACGATCATCTGGTTGTTGGTGCCGAAGGTGGTCGGGCCGCCGGCCTGGCTGGTGTTGATGGTGTCGCCGGTGGTGATGTTGGCCCCGCTGGACTGGTTGGCCGGGTCCTTGCCGGTGGCGATGATGGTCGGGGCGGTGATGCGCACCACCCCGTTATCAGTGACCGTGGTCGGGTTAGCCGTGGTGAACATCAGGAACAGGTTCTGCCCGGAAGGCGCGTCGGCGAGGCTGAAGGTGAGGTCCTGGCTGGTGCCGATGAAGACCTTGTTGGTCAGGTCGAGGGCGTCGTCGGGATTGCTGGTGACCGGGTGCTTGAGTGGCTGGTACTCCACGGTCCAGATCTTGCCGCCGCTGACCGGCGAGCCGGTTTCCTCGATGTAGGCGGCGAACACGATGGCGCCGGAGGGGCCGCCGGCACGTCCGAGGAGCACGTTGTTGTTGGTGCTGTCGGTGTAGAGAAGGATGTCCACCCCGGCGAGGGTATCCAGGCCGCTGTCCAGGCCATTGAGCGGCGCGCCGCCGCTGCCGGTGAAAAGAATGTCGGTGATCGCCCCACCCGGCGCGGCGCTGATGGTGAAAGCGTTGCTGCCGGTGTTCCCGGCTGCGCCGGTATAGCCGCTCAGGGCGGCACCGGAGGCAGTGCCGGCGCCCAGGGCCGTCAGGCGGCTGGTGAAGGCGGCAGGCAGGGAGGCGAGGAGGATGTCGTTGTCATTGGCGTCGCCTGCGGGACTCGGGGTGGCCGTGGCGTTCTGCAGGCCGGCGGTTTCGTCCGCCGAGACGGTCACGCCGGTCGCTGACACGATGGGACCGGCATCGGTAAAGGTGGCGGTCGCCGTGGCAGTGTCACTGGAGGCGGAGAGCAGGAATCTCGCCCCGGCCGAGTCGTCCGGGTCGACATACCAGGAAGTGGTGATGCTGCCGTTGGCCTGGCCGTCCAGATCGCCGGCGCCGCCGTCGGTCACGTACCAGGGATCGTGGCCGGCACCGGCGCTGGTGCTGAGCACGTCATCCGCGGTGCCCCACGTGCCGTCGATGCCGGGGCTGGTGGAGTGGTCCACCTCGATCTTCAGGGTGCTGCCGACGGTGAACCCGCTGGCGGTGATGATGGCGGTGCTGCCGGGAGCGTAGTCGTTCTGGTCGGTGGTAACGGAAGGGGCGTTGGTGTCATCTGCGGTGGGCCGCGTTGGCGACGCAATCTTCTTATGGGCGGTCATGATGTTCTCCCGAGCATTTCCATGCGTGGCGGCCAGACCTCGACTGCTGGCCTTTTACTGCTACATGCCACGACTATGGGGACGCCCCGGGGAATGCGCATCGGCCGATACTCCCAGGCGAGCTGGGAGTTTCGGCCTAGGCGGGCAGGGCGGTGCAGGCGCTGCGCGGGTTGCAGCGCTGCGTTTGCCGACGAGAGGTAGAAACGTCGAGATTTCGAGGGAAAAGGTGGCGAACAGTTGGCGACTGACCATGAAAAAGCCCGCATCATGCGGGCTTCTCTGGTTTTGCTCGGCGCTTAGTGCTTGGGCGTGTCTTCCGGCAGGGCAAGCAGTTGCTTCTCGCGGTTCCAGTCGAAGGGCTCGCCGTTTTCCTCGGCTTCAAAGCGGCGCTCGTCGAGTTGCTGGTACATCTGCAGCTCTTCGTCGGGCATGTAGTGCAGGCAGTCGCCGCCGAAGAACCACAGCAGGTCGCGGGGGATCAGGTGGGCAATCTGCGGGTAGCGGTGGAAGATCTGGCTGATCAGGTCCTGGCCCAGGTACTGGGCGCCTTCCGGGTCGCGCGGCAGTTCCACCAGCAACTCGTCGAAGCGCTCGAGGAACAGGCCGTGGTTGTCCTCGGGAACCTGCTCGGCTTCGCCCAGGGCGCCAAGGATCATGCGCAGGTGGTTGAGCAGGGCGATGTGGTGGTCGAGATAGGCGCTGGCCATGGGATTCCTCTGGAGCTGTGTACAAACGGCCGGGGAGTATATCGGGTTTCGCCGCCGCTGCCGCCGGGGTGATCAGCGGACCGGGCGCATCTGGATCTGCCGGCGCTGGTTGTCGATCTGCTGGCGTTGCTGGTCGAGCATCCGCTGCTGCTGTTGCAACTGCTGTTGCTGCAGTTCGTTCTTCTGCCGCTGGATCATCTGGTCGCTCTGCCGACGCTGCTCGTTCCAGCGCTGCTGGTTGTCCTGCTGGCGCTGCAGGTCCTGCTGCTGGCGCTGCAGGCGCTGGTCTTCGTAGTTCAGGCGCTGGCTGTCCAGCTGGTTCTGCCGCAACTGCTGCTGGCGGCGCAGGCTGTCCTGCTGTTGCTCGATCGGGTCGATGACCGGGCTAGGCGCCGGCGCCGGACGCGGCCGACTGGGGTAGAGCCAGGGGTCGGCCTGGATGCTGCCGGCCAGCAGCACGAGCAGGAAGAGGATGGATCGACGCATCTGCGGTTCTCCATAAAAGGTATGCCTTCAGTGTGCACCCGATAGTCCGGGGCGGCATTGCTGTGCGTCGGAGAAAAAAGGGCGCCCGAAGGCGCCCCGTGCGTGAAAACGCAGGTCACTCGACCTTGCCGGACAGCTCTTCCTTCGAGAAGTCATCCACGTCGATCACCGCGCGGCGTGCGCGTTCGGCAGCGTGCAGGGTTTCCGCTTCCGCTTCCTCCAGCACCCCGGCGTCGCGGGCGGCATCGATGGGCGACTGCCCCGGCTTGGGATGCACGCCATGCTCCTTGAGCGCCTTGTGCAGTTTCTTCTGCAGCGGCGCGGCGGCGGCGAGCTGGTCGTAGGCGAAGGTGAGCTTGGCGACCGGATCATCGGGGCCACTGGGTAGATGTGCGCCAGCGAGGATCGCCTGCAGCGCCGGGTCGCTGAGCGGGCGGCCGAGGATGTCGGCGATCTGCGCATCCAGCGCATCGCTCGGGCCACGGTGGCGGCGGCCCAGCGGCAGCACCAGCACGCGCAGCAGGCAGCCGAAGGCGCGGTTGGGGAAGTTGTCGATCAGGTCGGCCAGCGCGGCTTCGGCCTTCTCCAGGTTTTCCTCCATCGCCCAGTGCAGCAGCGGATGCAGGTAATCCGGGTTGTCCAGGTCGTGGTAGCGCTTGAGTGCGGCGGAGCCCAGGTAGAGGTGGCTCAGCGCATCGCCCAGGCGCGCGGACAGGCGCTCGCGGCGCTTCAGCTCGCCGCCGAGCAGCATCATGCTGAAGTCGGCGAGCAGGGCGAAGGAGGCGGCGAGGCGGTTCAGCGCGCGGTAGTACGGGCGGCTGATGCGGTCGCCCGGTACCTGGTCGAAGCTGCCGAAGCCCAGGCCCAGCAGCAGGCTGCTGGCGGCGTTGCTGACGGCGAAGCCGATGTGGTTGAGCAGCAGTTCGTCGAATTCGCGCTCGGCCTGGTCCTGGTCCTCGCGGCGGGCCAGTTCCATCTCCTTGAGCACGTACGGATGGCAGCGGATGGCGCCCTGGCCGAAGATCATCAGGTTGCGCGAAAGGATGTTGGCGCCCTCGACGGTGATGAAGATCGGCGCGGCCTGCCAGGAGCGGCCCAGGTAGTTGTTGGGCCCGAGGATGATGCCCTTGCCGCCGTGGATGTCCATGGCGTGGGCGATGCACTCGCGGCCGCGTTCGGTGAGGTGGTACTTGAGGATGGCCGAAAGCACCGAGGGCTTCTCGCCCAGGTCCACCGCGTTGGCGGTGAGGATGCGCGCGCTGTCCATCATCCAGGCGTTGCCGCCGATGCGGGCGAGGGCTTCCTGGATGCCTTCGAAGGCCGACAGCGGCACGTTGAACTGCTCGCGCACCTGGGCGTAGCGGCCGCTGACGTAGCTGCCGGCCTTGGCGGCGCTGGTGCCGACCGCCGGCAGGGAAATCGAGCGGCCCACCGACAGGCAGTTCATCAGCATCATCCAGCCTTTGCCGATCATTTCCTGGCCGCCGATGATGTAGTCCAGCGGCACGAACACGTCTTTCCCGGAGTTCGGGCCGTTCATGAAGGCGGCGCCCAGCGGCACGTGGCGGCGGCCGATCTGCACGCCGGGGGTGCTGGTGGGGATCAGCGCGAGGGTGATGCCCAGGTCTTCCTGCTCGCCCAGCAGGTGGTCCGGGTCATGGCACTTGAAGGCCAGGCCGAGGAGGGTGGCCACCGGACCGAGGGTGATGTAGCGCTTTTCCCAGGTCAGGCGCAGGCCGATGACTTCCTCGCCTTCCCACTGGCCCTTGCAGACCACGCCGACGTCGGTCATGCCGCCGGCATCGGAGCCGGCCTGCGGGCTGGTCAGGGCGAAGCAGGGAATCTCGTCGCCGTTGGCCAGGCGTGGCAGGTAGCGCTGGCGCTGGGCGTCGGTGCCGTAGTGCAGCAGGAGCTCGGCCGGACCGAGGGAGTTGGGCACCATCACCGTGGAGGCGAGGTCGCCGCTGCGGGTGGCGAGCTTCATCACCACCTGCGAGTGGGCGAAGGCGGAGAAACCCTTGCCGCCAAATTCCTTGGGGATGATCAGGCCGAAGAAGCCCTGGCTCTTGATGTAGGCCCAGGCCTCGGGCGGCAGGTCCATGTCCTTGCCGACCTGGTAGTCGTCGATCATCGCGCAGAGCTGCTCGGTGGGTCCGTCGACGAAGGCCTGCTCCTCTTCCGTCAGCTGCGCGCGGGGATAGGCCAGCAGGGTGTGCCAGTCCGGGCGGCCGCTGAACAGCTGGCCGTCCCACCAGACGGTGCCGGCCTCGATGGCCTCGCGTTCGGTTTCCGACATCGGCGGCAGGGTCTTCTTGAACCAGGCGAACAGCCGCGAGGTGAACAGGCTGCGGCGCAGGTCGGTCGCGAGGATGGTCACCGCGACCACGGCCCAGAGCAGCCACAACAGCACCATCCAGCCATGGGCGTGGCTGAACAGGCTCATCAGCGCGAGGTAAACGGCGACCAGGCCGAGTGCCTTCAGGGGCGCGGCGCGGCGGTGCGCGAGCCAGGCGACGCCAAGGATCAGGACGAGTAACCAGACGAGCAACATGCGGATTCCTCCATGACAGCCCGCCCCGGCGACAGCAGGCCGCGGCGGGCTTGGTGACGAAAGTGCGCGAGCACGGCGGTGGGCATCGCCGGTCAGGCTGCCCCTCCACAATGCACCGCAAGCTTAGCTGGCCGAACAGGACCGATGGCCGCATGGCCGGACAGCTTGGCCGGATCGCCTTGTCGGGCAGGCGACGCCGCTGGTTAGACTGTTGACGCCATCAAGGATGAAACCCCGGAGACAGCGCCATGCAGCAATACCTCAAGCCCAGCCGGTTCGTTGATAGTGACCACCCCGGGGTAATCGAGTTCGCTCTAAATCACCGTGGCGACGGCGGTACCCCGCTGGAGCAGGCGGTCGCCCTGTATTACGCGGTGCGCGACCGAATTCGCTACAACCCCTACGTGTTCAGCCGCGACCCGCAGACGCTCAAGGCCAGCCATGCGCTGCAGGCCGGGCAGTCCTACTGCGTGCCCAAGGCCACGTTGCTGGCGGCCTGCGCCCGGCATTGCGGCATCCCTGCGCGTATCGGCCTGGCCGACGTGAAGAACCACCTGGCCACGCCGCGCCTGCTGGAATTGCTGCGCAGCGAAGTCTTCGCCATGCACGGTTACACCGAACTGTTCCTCGAAGGCCGCTGGGTCAAGGCCACGCCGGCCTTCGACATCGGCCTGTGCGAAGCCTTCGGCGTGCTGCCGCTGGAGTTCGACGGGCGCAGCGACAGCGTCTTCCACGCCTTCAACCGCGACGGCGAACGGCACATGGAGTACCTGCGCGACCATGGCCAGTTCCCCGATGTGCCCGAGGAATTCTTCTTCGGCTACCTGAAACAGTGCTATCCGCACCTGTTCAACGCTGACGCCGCTGCGCTGGCCGGCGACATGCGCGCGGAAGCAGGCGGTGCATGAACGCAAGCGCCCCATGAAAGCAATCGATAGTAACCATCAGTACGTGAGTCTTTTTTCCTGGCGCCGTTGTCGGTAGGGTGCCGTCATCCGAAGTCACGCCTTCAGCCCGTGCCTTCATCCGATGACGACGACAAGAGAGGCGCAGCATGCTCAAGATCTGGGGCCGGAAGAATTCCTCGAACGTGCGCAAGGCGCTCTGGTGTGCGGAAGAGGCGGGTCTGGCCTATGAGCGGATTGACGCCGGTGGCGCCTTCGGCGTGGTCAACGAAGCGCCTTATCGTGCGCTGAACCCCAACGGCGTGGTGCCGACGCTGGAAGATGACGGCTTCGTTCTCTGGGAGTCCAACACCATCGTCCGCTACCTCGCCGCGCGCTACGCACCGGACCTTTATCCGCAGGACCTGCAGCAGCGCGCCAGCGCCGAGAAATGGATGGACTGGACCACTTCGTCCCTGGCAACGCCGTTCCGTACCGTGTTCTGGGGAACCGTGCGCACTGCGCCGGAGCAGCGCGACGTTGCCGCCATCCAGGCCGCCATCGATACCTGCGCGGGCCTGCTGGCCGTTCCCGAGGCGGCGCTGGCAAAGCAGCCGTACCTTACCGGCGAACAATTCGGCATCGGCGACATTCCGCTGGGCTGCTTCATCTATGCTTGGTTCGAAATGCCCATCGAGCGCCCGGCACAGCCGCATCTCAAGGCCTGGTACGAGCGCCTGAAGGCGCGTCCGGCGTACCGTGCGGCGGTGATGACCGACTTGACCTGAATGCCTGCGCGCGCCGCGGAGGTTGCAATCCTCGCGGCGTACCCTTATCAAGCAGGCCTTTTTCCAAAGACATGCGTCTTTCCACCGACTTGCAACGGGAATACCCATGAGTTCCGCGCTGTCCATCCGTCAACTGACGAAGACCTACGGCAACGGCTTCCAGGCCCTCAAGGGCATCGATCTGGACGTCGCCGAGGGTGATTTCTTCGCCTTGCTGGGCCCCAACGGCGCCGGCAAATCCACCACAATCGGCATCCTCTCCACCCTGGTGAACAAGACCAGCGGCACGGTCAACGTGTTCGGCCACGACCTGGACAAGGACCCGTATGGCTTGAAGCGCTGCCTGGGCGTGGTGCCCCAGGAGTTCAACTTCAACCAGTTCGAGAAGGTGTTCGACATCGTCGTCACCCAGGCCGGCTACTACGGCATCCCGATGAGCGTGGCCAAGGGCCGCGCCGAGAAGTACCTGACCCAGCTGGGCCTGTGGGACAAGCGCAACTCCGCCTCTCGTGAGCTCTCCGGCGGCATGAAGCGCCGCCTGATGATCGCCCGCGCGCTGGTGCACGAGCCGCGCCTGTTGATCCTCGACGAACCCACCGCCGGCGTGGACATCGAACTGCGCCGCTCGATGTGGAACTTCCTCACCGAGCTCAACGGCGAAGGCATCAGCATCATCCTCACCACGCACTACCTGGAGGAGGCCGAGCAGCTGTGCCGCAACATCGCGATCATCGACCACGGCACCATCGTGGAGAACACCAGCATGCGCAAGCTGCTGAGCAAGCTGCACGTGGAGACCTTCTACCTCGATCTGCAGGGCACGCTGAGCGAGGCGCCGAAGCTGGATGGCTATCCGGTGCGCCTGGTCGATGACCACACCCTGGAGGTGCAGGTGGACAAGTCGCTGGGCATCAACGGCCTGTTCGTCCAGCTCAACGCCCTGGGCCACCAGGTGCTGAGCCTGCGCAACAAGAGCAACCGCCTGGAGGAGCTGTTCGTGTCGCTGGTGGAGAAGAATCTGTCGAAGGTGGCGGTATGAGTCACGAACTGCGCGCCAACTGGGTCGCCCTCAACACCATCGTCTACCGCGAAGTCCGCCGCTTCCTGCGCATCTGGCCGCAGACCCTGCTGCCCCCGGCCATCACCATGGTTCTGTACTTCGTCATCTTCGGCAACCTGATCGGCCGGCAGATCGGCGACATGGGCGGCTTCACCTACATGCAGTACATCGTGCCGGGGCTGATCATGATGTCGGTGATCACCAACTCCTACGGCAACGTGGTGTCGAGCTTCTTCGGCAGCAAGTTCCAGCGCAACATCGAGGAACTGCTGGTGTCGCCGGTATCGCCGCACACCATCCTCCTGGGCTTCGTCTGCGGCGGCGTGCTGCGCGGGCTGGCGGTGGGCGTGATCGTCACCCTGCTGTCGCTGTTCTTCACCGACCTGCAGATCCACCACCTGGGCATCACCGTGCTGGTGGTGGTACTGACCGCCGGGATCTTCTCCATGGGCGGTTTCGTCAACGCCGTGTTCGCGCGCAACTTCGACGACATCTCCATCGTCCCGACCTTCGTGCTGACTCCGCTGACCTACCTGGGCGGGGTGTTCTACTCGATCACGCTGCTGCCGCCGTTCTGGCAGACCGTGTCGCTGGCCAACCCGATCCTGCACATGGTCAATGCCTTCCGCTACGGCATCCTCGGCGTGTCCGACATCCGCATCGGTACGGCGGTGGTGTTCATGCTGGTGGCGACCGTGCTGCTGTATTTCTTCTGCGTGCGCCTGCTGGTGAGCGGGCGCGGCATGCGGCAGTGAACGGCGCGTTGCGCTGATGAAAAAGGCCCCGGTTGGGGCCTTTTTCTTTTCTGATATTTCGCGGCGGGTGAGCCCCCTGTAGGGGGGGGGGGGGGGGGGGGGCCGAGATAACCCCCCGGCCGCGGGGGGGGGGGGGGGGGGGCGGGGGGGGCGAGAGGAGTTTTAAAAA
>NZ_JBGLYK010000490.1:0-494 GCF_047304025.1 Pseudomonas sp. Pseusp97
ATCGCGCCGGTGGCGGGGACGATGCGGAAGTGGCGGTAGTCGGCCGCACGGTTCTGGCTGGGCAGCGCGTAGAAGAACTCGAACATGGGGAAGCCTCTTGTGGATTTTTATGGGCATCCCAAGCATGGCAGCGCTGGCGTTTTCTTCCATTCTTCCTGCCCTGCGCAGGCACTGCTCGGCAGTGCTCCGGAACCCTCCCCACGTACGGAAGTCGAACCGCCCGCGACGCTTCTGCAACGGGCGAAAGCCGCGAGATAGAGCCTTTTGGTGTGGCCGATTGCCATCGGTCGCGGGTTAATTTCGCGCGCTTGCCATCCGTTGCCTTCAAGAGACGCATCGCCATTTTTGTGAGGCGCCCAACAAGAAAAGGAGAAGTCCATGTCCTGCCCAACCCACCTGCGCGCGTGCCTCGGAAGGCGCGGCGCGATGAGCTTCAGCGCACTGCATTGGCTGGCGTGAGCCGCCATCCGATCCCTGCACCGGCACCGCGCGAG
>NZ_JBGLYK010000491.1:0-491 GCF_047304025.1 Pseudomonas sp. Pseusp97
GGGGCGGGCGCGCGGGGGGGGGGGCGGGGTTTTTGCTCGCCCCGGCGGTCCCCCCCCACCCTCAACCCCCCCGCGGCGGGGGGGGGGGGGGGGCCCCCCCCCCCCCCGCTCCTACAGGTTTGGCGTCAGGCTTCCTGCAAGGCGCGGGGGCGGCTGCTGCGGTCTTCGGCGTCGGCGGAAACGGCCTGCTGCAGCTGGAAGTCGAACTCGATCTCGGCGAAGCGCCCTTCCACTCCCCGATCCTTCGCGGCAGCAGCGTCCTCGACGAAACGCACCTCGCCGATCAGCCCGTCACGGGTGGCGTAGGCGAAGTCGTCCCACAGGTACTGGTCGCCGGCGAGGTTGATCTGCGTGGTCAGGTGGCGATGCCCCGGCGCGGAGATGAAGAAGTGGATATGCGCCGGGCGCTGGCCATGGCGGCCGAGCTGGTTCAGCAGCTCCTGGGTCGGGCCGTCCGGCGGGCAGCCGTAACCGCTGGGCACGATGCTGCG
>NZ_JBGLYK010000492.1:0-473 GCF_047304025.1 Pseudomonas sp. Pseusp97
TCAGTTCCAGGACTGGCAAGGTTCGCACCACCAGCAGGCGATGAAGCCGGCCACCGAAGGCAACGTGCTGGGCGACTTCAACGATGTCACTTTCAAGGGCGAAATCGAGACCAGCCGTTTCTTCCGCAAGGACGGCGAGTATTGGGTCAACACGCCCGGAGCCGATGGCAAGCCGGCGGACTTCAGGGTCGCCTACACCTTCGGTTTCGAACCGCTGCAGCAATACCTGCTGGAGTTTCCAGACGCGCAAGGCCGGCCCGGCGGCCGCCTGCAGGCGCTTGGCGTCGCCTGGGATAGCCGCAAGCACCAGTGGTTCCAGCTGATGCCCGGCCAGCGCATCGACTTCAAGGACGAACTGCACTGGACCCGCCCCACGCAGAACGCCAACTTCATGTGCGTCGAGTGCCACACCACCGGTTTCAAGCGCAATTACATGGCTGCGACCGACAGTTTCGCCAGCCACTGGAACAGCC
>NZ_JBGLYK010000493.1:0-470 GCF_047304025.1 Pseudomonas sp. Pseusp97
ACCCAGCGCCGCGTGCTGCAGGCGGTGAATCCGGCCGCGCGGGCGCTGGGGCTCAAGCCCGGCCAGTCGCTCACCGCCGCACAGGCGCTGAGCCGCGACTTCGCCACCGCCGAGTACGACCTGCGCGAGGTGCAGCGCTGGCAGAACCTGCTGGCCGCCTGGGCCTACGGCTTCAGCTCGCAGGTCAGCCAGCACTATCCGCGCGCGCTGCTGTTGGAGGTCCAGTCCAGCCTGCAATTGTTCGGCCCCTGGCCGCGCTTCGAAGCGCGCCTGCGCGAGGAGTTGAGCGGGCTGGGCTTCCGGCACCGCATCACCGCCGCGCCCAACCCGGCCGCCGCGCGCATCCTCGCCAACGGCCATGACGGCCTGGCGATCCACGACCACCAGCAACTGCGCCAGTACCTGGGCCGGATGCCGCTGGAGCGCCTGGGCCTGGAGCGCGACGCCGCCACCTCGCTGGGCCGCATGGG
>NZ_JBGLYK010000494.1:0-459 GCF_047304025.1 Pseudomonas sp. Pseusp97
GGGTTGATGTGGCGGGGGTGTTCCTCGTAGGAGCGAGCTTGCTCGCGAACCAGCCTTGCTCCGGAGTTTCGGCTGTCGTAGGAGCGGACCTTGTCCGCGATGTCCTGCGCGGCGGACTTCATTCTTCCCAGGAAACACCGCATTGCAGCGCCCCTTTAGGAGCGGGCCGTCCCCGCGATCTGCTGGCGGGGCCACGCTTTTTTTGTTTTTCAGGTCTGCTGCGTCGGCTTGGGTGTTCCCGCGCCGCTTCGGCGTGCGCGTGGACTTCGTGTTTCGCCCCCTCGGGCGAGTCCCTTTTGGCAAACGCCCCAAAAGGAACCAAAAAGTCTTGCCCCGGACATCCGGTTTTTCGCTTAGGCGAAAAATTCCCTCGTTGAAGCGCAGTTTCAGGGGCACGCCGCGAAGGGCCATCCCTGGCCCATCGCGGCTCTCGCGACATCCATGTCGCTCAACCCCTGA
>NZ_JBGLYK010000495.1:0-437 GCF_047304025.1 Pseudomonas sp. Pseusp97
GGGGGGGGGGGGGCGGCGGCGCGGGCGGCGGACAACCCGGCCGGGCCGGCGCCGATGATGACGATATCGGCCGCAGCGTTCATGAGCGGCTCTCCACCTGCATGCCGTCGCGGCAGAGGGTCTGGCAGGCCAGGCGGCGCTGGCCGTCGATGCTCACCCGGCATTCCTGGCAGACGCCCATGCCGCACAGCGGCGCGCGGCGCTGGCCGCTGACCGATGTACGCGTAGTGCCGTCGCTGCCCAGGGCAAGCGCAGCGGCGACCGTGGTACCGGCGGCGACCCGCAGCGGGCGACCGTCGAGGATCAGCTCAGGCATGGGCATTGGCTCCGAGGAAGCGGTGCGGGGAATAGGGTTCGGCCGCCAGCGGCAGCGGCTCATCGCACAACTGCGCGGCGAGCAGGTCAGCGGTGCCAGGGGCGGTGGTCACGCCCAGGCC
>NZ_JBGLYK010000496.1:0-431 GCF_047304025.1 Pseudomonas sp. Pseusp97
TGGCGGCCGAGCTGGTTCAGCAGCTCCTGGGTCGGGCCGTCCGGCGGGCAGCCGTAACCGCTGGGCACGATGCTGCGCGCCTTGTAGCGGCCTTCGGCGTCGGTGACGATGCGCCGGCGCAGGTTGAACTCGGACTGGGTGCTGTCGAAGTACGAATAGGTGCCATTGGTGTTGGCGTGCCAGAGGTCGACCACCGCGCCGGCCAGCGGCTTTCCGTCGAGGTCGAACACGCGGCCGGAGAGGAACATCACGGTGCCTGGGTCCTTGCCGTCGTCCATCCGTGCTTCGCCGTCGGACAGCGGTGCGCCGGCCACGTACAGCGGGCCTTCGATGGTGCGCGGGGTGCCGCCGCCAATGCCGGCCGCCGCGTCCTGGGCGTCCAGCAGCAGGTCGAGGTAGTGCTCGATGCCCAGGCCGGCGACGACCAGGCC
>NZ_JBGLYK010000497.1:0-430 GCF_047304025.1 Pseudomonas sp. Pseusp97
GTATTCGTCGACGGCCGCGCTGGTCATGAGCGGCGCGTCGGAGCAGGTGGTGCGCGAGGGTGTGTCGAGGTTGCCCAGCGCGGGGTAGATCAGCGCCTGGGCCCGCGGCAGCGTTTCGCCGCCATCGCGCAGGGCCAGGCACAGCGCGGCGGCGAGGTTGGCACCGCCGCTGTCGCCGGCGACCGCGATACGGGTTTTATCCACAGGCTCGCCGAGGCCGTCCTGGTGAAGACGCCGCCAGGTATCGAGGCAGTCGTTGAGGGCGGCGGGATAGGGATGCTCGGGCGCCAGCCGGTAGCTGATGGCGACCACCAGCGCACCGAGTTCGACAGCCAGGGGAATGCAGATCATGTCGTGGGGGGGGGGGGGGGGGAGGCCCCCCCCCCCCCCCGGGGGGGGGTAAAGACAGGGGGCGGGGGGGTGAATAAAA
>NZ_JBGLYK010000498.1:0-428 GCF_047304025.1 Pseudomonas sp. Pseusp97
GCATAGATCGGGCGCTTGAAGGTGTCGGCGCTGACCACTTCGATGATCTCGGAGATCTGGTCGACGTCCAGCAGGGCGGCGACGCGCGGCAGGAAGTTCTTGCCGTTGGTGGTGGCGGCGGCCAGCACGTGGCTGAAATCGCGGGCGATGGAGGCCAGCAGCGGAGCCACATTTTCCGGCAGCTGGTGCGCGTAAGCGGCGTTGTCGGCGACCAGCACCTTGGAAACACCGGCGATCCTGGCAGCAGCTTCGGCCACGCCGCCGACGCTCTGGCCGGCGACCAGCACGCTGATCTCGCCACCAATCTTCTGCGCGGCAGCAACGGTATTCAGCGTCGCCGAGGCCAGCGCGCCATTGGAATGTTCTGCAACAACCAAAACAGCCATCAGATCACCTTCGCTTCGTTCTTCAGTTTCTCGACCAGTTCG
>NZ_JBGLYK010000499.1:0-428 GCF_047304025.1 Pseudomonas sp. Pseusp97
CGGCCTGACCGCCGGAGCAGGCGTGGGCGTGGGCAGCAACACCCAGGGTTCGGGCGTGGCAGTCGGCGCAGGCGCCGGTACGACTGGCGGGACCAGCAGCCAGGGAGGCCTGCTGGGCAATACGCTGGGCGCCGTGGGTGGCGCGCTGGGTGGTGTGACCGGCGGACTGGGTGGTGGATTGGCGATCGGTACGCCCAAGCAATAATCCGAATTCCACCCATACTGTGGTAACCAGGAGCCGCCCACGGCTCCTGGTCCTTTATCGAAGTCGGTCTCATGGAGGAGCCAGATGCGCAAACTTGCTGTCCTGCCCCTGTTGTTGGCTGCACCTTTCGCCTGGGCCGAGCGCCCGATCCAGCTACCCGGCTCCGATATCGAACAGACCCTGCCCCGCCCCAACCTGCCTGGCGGCGACATCCGCCCCACCG
>NZ_JBGLYK010000049.1:0-29257 GCF_047304025.1 Pseudomonas sp. Pseusp97
GCCGGCGAAGGCCCAGCGCCAGCCCAGGTGCGCAGCGAGCACGCCGCCCAGGCCCATGCCGAGCACCGAGCCGAACATGCCGCCGGCCATGAAGGCGCCGGTCAGGGTGGCGCGCAGGTGCGCTGGGAACACCGAGATCACCACGGCGATACCCACGCTGCCGTAGGCGGCCTCGCCGACACCGACGAAGAAGCGTGCGGCGAACATCTGCGGAAAGGTCTGCGCCACGGCGCAGGCCAGGGTAGCCACGCTCCAGAGCATGGCCATCAGCGCCAGGCTGCGTACGCGGCCCCAACGGTCGGCGAGCAGCGACAGCGGGAAGGTCAGCAGGCCGACCATCACCGCGACGATGCCGCTGAGCAGGCCGAGCTGTGCGTCGCTCAGAGCCCATTCGACCTTGAGCAGCGGGAAGACGGCATTGAGCACCTGGCGCGACATGTAATCGGAGATCAGCAGGCCGAAGGTCAGGGCGAACACCACCCAGGCATAGCGGCGCGGCACGCTGGGTATGGTGGCAGGGATGTCGCCCAGGGCGACGGAGTGGATGGCCATGGTGCTAGCTCTCCGGGTGAGTGGGTGGATTCTTGTTGTTTTGGGTTGCGGATCAGCCCTCTCCCTAACCCTGGCTGCGCGCCCCGCTCCGAAGGGAGAGGGGACCGTTCGGTGCAGGAGGAAACCTGGGCGTCAGCCGGCACGGACAGCTCCCTCTCCCTTCAGGGAGAGGGCTGGGGAGAGGGCCGTTATCAGCCGTCTCTTACTACGGCGAGCCTGTCACGCGCGAAGCGGGACGGACTTCTGGCCCGGCTGGCGGTTGGGCGCCATGCCGTTCATGCGCAGGGTTTCCTCGACGCTGTCGTACTGCACGCCGATCTTGTAGATGGCGCGCGCTTCCTTGCCGCTGGCGACCTCGCGGCCCAGTTCATGGGCGACGCGGACGCACTGCTGGATCTGCTCGACCGAAGTCATGCGCTGGCCGTGCTGGCCGATGATGGTGTCCTCGATGCCGCAGCGCGGGTGCAGCCCCATGGCCATGGCCATCATGTTGAACGGCAGGACGTTCTTGAGCAGCGACTCGGCGGTGACGGTGGCGCCGTCCGGTGCGCGGTGTACGAAGTTCATGAAGTTGAACGGGTTGGGACCGTCGAAGCCGCCGCCGATGCCGATCCAGGTCAGGTTCAGCGGGCCCTTGTAGACGCCCTTGCGCACCAGGCGCTCGAGGGTTTCCAGGGCGTGCATGCCGGTGAGCTGGAAGTGCGGCTGGATGCCGGCGGCCTGCAGGCGCTTCAGGTGCTCCTCGACCCAGGCCGGGCCGGCCGGCACGGTCATCTCGCTGTAGGCCGCCTGGTAGAGCGGGTTCTCCAGGGAAGTCCCTTTCAGGTACTCCGGGTAGAGCAGCTCCATGATGTTCATCTGGGTGGTGTTGATCGCCACCGTCACCTGGTCGGGCTTGGGCGTCAGCTCGGCGAGCATGTGGCGGGTGTCGTCGGACAGCCACTTGGCCGCTTCGCCATCGCTTTCCGGGGCGAAGGAAATCGAACCGCCGACCTGGATGATCATGTCCGGCACGGCTTCGCGCACACCGGCGATCAGCTCGTTGAACTTGGACAGGCGCTTGGAGCCCTTGCCGTCCAGCTCGCGGACGTGCAGGTGAAGCACGGTGGCGCCGGCTTCATAGCAGTCGACGGCCTTCTGGACCTGCTCGTCCATGGTCACCGGGATGTCTTCGGGGAAGTCCTCGGGCATCCATTCCGGGCCGTAGGGAGCGGTGGTGATGACCACCTTGTCCTGGTTCTCGGGGTGCAGCGAATCGTCGAAGAATTGCATGTCGGTCTCCGTAATTGTTCTTGTCAGAAGTCTCTTGTTGCAGGGGATCAGAACGGCTTGTCGCCGATGATTCCGGCGCGTTCCATGCGGCGCACGCAGGGCGGGTAGTCCATCACCGCGTAGTGCTGGGTACAGCGGTTGTCCCAGATCGCCACATCGTTCTTCTTCCAGCGCCAGCGCACCTGGAACTCGGGGATGTACACCTGGCTCACCAGGTAGCGCAGCAGGTCGGCCGCGCCGGGGTTGGCGTCCTGGCCGAAGCGCACGTTCTGTGGCGTGTGGTAGTTGCTGAAGTGGGTGGTGAAGGCGTTGACGAACAGCACCTTCTCGCCGGTTTCCGGGTGGGTGCGCACCACCGGATGCTCGGCGTCGGGGTACATGGCCTTGAGCGCGAGGCGCTTCTCGATGGGCATCGCCGCGCCGAAGCTGGCCTCGATGCTATGGCGCGCACGCAGCTTGGCAATGCGCTCCTTGATTTCCGGCGGCAGCATCTCGTAGGCCAGGGCCATGTTCGCCCACATGGTGTCGCCGCCCACCGGCGGGCACTCCACGCAGCGCAGGACGCAGCCCAGCGGCGGCACCTCGCGCCAGGTGGCGTCTGTGTGCCAGGCGTTCTCGTAGCGGTCGTTGGGCAGGTCCGGGGTCTTGTAGATGCGTACCAGGCCCGGATGCTCGGGGTCGCTGCCAGCCACCGGGTGGTCTTCCAGCTCGCCAAAGCGGCGGGCGAAGGCCACGTGCTCGGCACGGGTGATGTCCTGGTCGCGCAGGAACAGCACCTTGTGCTTGAGCAGCAACTCGCGCAGCTCGGCGAACAGGCCTTCGTCGCGGGAAGCGTCGCCCAGGTTCACCCCGGAGATTTCGGCGCCGATGCTGCAGGTCAGACGTTCTACGTGCATGGCGACGCCCTCAGATGACGAAGATCGACGAGCCGGTGGTCTTGCGCGACTCGAGGTCGCGGTGGGCCTGCACGGCATCTTCCAGCGCGTAGTGCTGGTTGATCTCGATGCGGATCTCGCCGTTGCCCACGTGGGTGAATAGCTCGTCCAGCAGCGCCGCCTTTTCCGCCGGGTCGGCGATGTAGTCGGCCAGGGCCGGGCGAGTGAGGAAGATCGAACCCTTCATCGCCAGCAGCACCGGGTCGAACGGCGGGATCGGGCCCGACGCGGTACCGACGCAGACCATCAGGCCACGGCGCTTGAGCGACTCCAGGGAGGTCATGAAGGTGTCCTTGCCGACACTGTCGAAGCACACGTCCACGCCACGGCCATCGGTCAGCTCGCGCACGCGCTCGGCGACGCCTTCGTGGCTGTAGTTGATGACGTGCTCGCAGCCGTGGGCGAAGGCGATCTCGGCCTTGGCGTCGCTGGACACGGTGCCGATCACGCGCAGGCCGAGCAGCTTGGCCCACTGCGAGACGATCAGCCCGACACCGCCGGCGGCGGCGTGCAGCAGGATGCTCTGGCCCGGCTTGAAGTCGTGGATGCGACGCAGCAGGTAGGCCGAGGTCAGGCCGCGCATGGTCATGGCGGCGGCGGTCTCGAAGGCGATGTTCTCCGGCAGGCGGATCAGCGGCGCTGCCGGCACCAGGCGCTCGGTGCTGTAGGCGCCGAGGGTGTTGATGAAGCCGGTGTAGGTGACGCGGTCGCCGGGCACGACGTTGCTCACGCCCTCGCCCACCGCCACCACCACGCCAGCGGCTTCCACGCCCATGCCGCTGGGCAGCGGAACGGCGTAGGTGCCATTGCGGAAGTAGGTGTCGGCGTAGTTCAGGCCCACCGCCACATGGCGGATGCGCACTTGCCCCGGGCCGGGCTCGCCGACCTCCACGTCCTCATAACGCAGGACTTCGGGTCCCCCAGTTTCATAGAAGCGAACGGCTTTGGCCATGGCCGGAATCTCCAGTTGTCTTGTTGTCCTGGGCGCTCCATTTGGAGCAGGCAAGCGCCCTTTGAGCGGACAATAGGCAGGGGCCCGGCGGGAAGCTTCACATCGTGCGACAGGGGCTTTTCATTTCATGACAGGCAGATGCGGCGCCGCCTGGGCGCCGTATCGAGTGCAGGAGTTCCACTGGAGGATCGGGCCATGCGCGCGGTCCGTCGGCAGGGCGGCGTCCGGCCCTGGCTGGCGCAATCTATCGGCATTCCCCGACCGTTTTCGGGCCGCCATTCAGGACTTCGCGGACAAGGTCCGCTCCTACCCGAAATACCGCGCCGGGGCATGCCCTCTCCCCAGCCCTGGCTACGCGCCCCGCTCCGAAGGGAGAGGGAGCTGTCCGTGCCGGCTGACACTTCGGCCTCAACCTGCACCAAACGGTCCCCTCTCCCTTCAGGGAGAGGGTTAGGGAGAGGGAAAACCCAGGCACGAACTGTCATGGAAAAACAGTTACCTCTACAGTCCGACGCCTGCCAGCGCCGCCGCGAAGGGTTCGCTCAAATCAGTTACCGGTAAGCAAGTGCAAAGAAAAAGGGCTGCCGATTGGCAGCCCTTTTCGAAGACTGACGACTTACTTCAGTTCGCGCAGCTTGCTGTAGGTCAGGCGCATGTCACGGGCCCAGCCGTCGAGCACGCCCTTGAAGTCGCTGGCGGCCATGGCCTGGCTGTCGTTCTCCAGCGCATGCCCGGTGCCCTTGCGCACGACCTGGCCGACTACCCGGCTGGTGGGGCCGTCGAGGAAGGCGGCTTCGGTGCCGATCTGGGTGTCCTGGTCGCGGATACCGGCTGCGGTGCTGACACCGGCGGCGATCAAGGCGATCGGGACGACTTCATAAGGCTTGAGCGATTGGGTGTGGCTGCTCACGGCGGTGATTGCCGGGCGCAGGACCAGGGTGCCCGGGCCGGGCTTGTCGACCACCTGGAGTACCTGCCCCAGCTCGCGACGCAGCGCCTTGTCGTAGTAGTCGGTGATCTGCGACATGGTGGCTTGCGAGAGCTGCTCGGTGGGTTTTGGCGCGGGGTAGAACTGCGAACGCTCGATGACGATGCTGCGATAGTTCGCCAGGCTCAGCTTGGGATCGACCCAGGCCAGGACCTTGGTGCCCGCGGCATTGGGTTGCTCGGTGAGACGGGAGTAGTCATGCAGGAAGCCGGAGTATTCCTCCGGCTGGACCTGCTTTTCCGCGCAGCCTTGCAGCAGCGGCAACAGCAGCAGGGACAACAACGCGACATAGGACTTCATAGGGTTCTCCGGTTGGGATATCGATGTCGCCAGGTTTCACGGCAAGAGACTGCGTTGTCCCCTCCTTCCGTGGATCGCGCGCGGCAGCCGACCGCCCGCCGCACGCAGGCGCCCCGGCGGGGGCGCCGAATTGCCTCGATCAATGGAACGGGAAGATGTAGTTCATCCAGGCCGCCATGCGCAGGAGGATCTTGCGCATGACCGCCACATGGTGGAAATGCTGGCTGTAGAGTGCCGCCTGGCCGTAGGCGCCACCCGGCATCAGCGAGGCGTAGGGAGCGAATTTCGGGTCGGTGATCTCGATGATCACCGGCACCCGCCCGGGCGGCGGCGAGCCGCTGTAGCTGATCAGCGTGCCGGACGGCTGCACCTGGCCCTCGCCGATCACCGCGATGACCTGCTTGACCTTGCCGGCGAACACCTCGCCGGGAATACCGTCGAAGGCCACTTCGGCCTCGTCGCCCGCAGTCAGGCGCAGCTGGCTGTTCTGGCGCATCCAGGCGGTGAAGTACGGACCCTCCTCCGGCACGAAGACCATGGACGGGCGCAGCGGCAGGCGGGTCGCCATCATCCCTGGGCGCAGCGACACATGGGTGACGAAACCGCGCGACGGCGCGCGCACCACGGTGTTGTCCAGTTCGAACTGGGCCAGGCCCTGTTGCGCGGTGAGGTCGTCCACACGGGCGGTGGTCAGGTCGACGTCACGCTTGTTGCCGACGTTGCGCAGGGCCAGCTCGCGGGCGCGCGACTGGTCGGCGCGCGCCGACACCAGTTGCGCCTTGATCGAGTCCAGCTTCAGCTGGAAGGGCTTGGGATCGATGCGGAACAGCACCGCGCCCTTCTCGATCAGCTCGTTGCCCTTGACCGGCACCTCGATGACCTGCCCGGTGACCACCGGGATCACCGGCGTGGTGACGAAGTAGGTGCGCGCCACCTCCGAATAGGGGTGGTTGTAGTTCATCAGGAAGATCAGCGTGCCGATCAGCACGATGCCGCCGAGCGCGGCGGTAGGGACCGTCCACTTGTTCAGCGGGATGCGGAAGATCTTGAAGATGGCGACGCAGAAGGCGGTGTAGGTAAGGATCAGCAACAGGTCCATGGCTCAGCCCTCCCCGCCCGGTTGAGTGGTTGCCGGTGCAGCGGGAGCGTTCTGGCGGCCTTCCAGCGCATCGAGGCGCTGGCGCAGCTCGGCCAGTTGCTGTTCGAGGTACTCGGCCTCCTGCGCGGGCGTCTTGCCGTGATGGAAGCCCCAGCCCCGGTCCTCGCGGTACAACATGGCCCAGATCCAGAGGAACGGCCACAGCGCATGCAGGGTGAAAAGACTGACCCAGCCGGCCGCGTGGATAGCGTCCTGATGGGGATGATTACGGTGTACGGCGATCTCATAGGGAATGTCGTGCAGCACGATGATTCCGTAGAACAGCACCAATCCGACGAAGATCAGTACCCCCAGCGCAAAATAGTCGAGCATCCCGCCCTCCTTGTTCCCCCGAGCACAACGCCGGAGCGAGTCGGCTGAGTATGGTTGATCCATGGCAATCTGCACGATCGTTGCACAACGAAAACGGCGGAATTTCAAGCGATTGCCAGGGCGACCGGCGAGCCGCTTGCGGCGCCCCCATTCGTCCGACCGGACGGCTGGCGGATGGGTTTTCGATTTCACTGGAAGGACGGCACACCGGGGAGCGACCGCCATGGGAAAAACCACCTTTCTGCTGATGATCGGCGCACTGGCCGTGCTGCTGGGCGGATCGTCCTGCGGCAGCCACAACGACCACGACGCACCGCGCCCACCGCCCATGGATGACGGACAGATGGGCTACACGAATATCCCATCGCAACAGATGCAGCCGCAGGTGCAGTCCATTCCGCGACGCTGAGCCGGGTCCGTCGGCGGGAATCGGCGAGGGCGGCGTTCGCGAGCAAGCTCGCTCCTACAGGCCGGACAATGACGCTTCCTGTAGGAGCGAACTTGCTCGCGAACCGCACAACACGGACCTCCACGGGCTGGAGCGGGCCGCTTCCTGGAAGGAATTGAGAGCGCACTCCTAAACAGGCTTGTGCCGCATCAACATCACCCGCGCCACCACCAGCGCCAGCGCGCCAACCACGGCGAAGGCAAAGAGGGTCGCCACGCCGCCTTCGCGCTGGAGGAAGTCGGTCAACGCCGCCAGGCCCACGGCGAGGAACAGCAGCACCAGGCCGAACCACTGCAACCGCTGGGCGCGCAGGTTCCTGGTGGCTCCGTGCGTGGCCGAAAGATTGCCCTTTTCGCTCATGACGGTTCTCCACGGGAGTGTCCTTCCACGCTAACAAACGGCGCCCGCAGCGGCACGGCAGCTGACGAAGGGCAGGCTCTGCGACGCGGGGTAGCGGCCAGGGTCAAGGTCTGCCGGCGAATAACTGTCTATCCTCCTGCGAGCTGTCATGAATCAGGGATGGGGCAATGCCGAAGAAGCTGGTGCTGGTGGCGCTCGTCGCGCTGTTGCTGGGGGGCGGTCTGTGGTGGTACCTGCAGTCCCGCGCAAATGATGACAATCCCCTGGTGCTCTACGGCAACGTGGACATCCGCCAGGTGTCGCTGGCCTTCACCGGCAGCGAGCGCATCGCCAGGATGAACGTCGAGGAAGGCGATGTGGTGAAGGCCGGCGACGTGCTGGCCAGCCTCGATACCCGCGCCCTGCGCCTGCAGATCGACAAGGCCAGCGCGCAGATCGCCGCACAGGAGCAGAACCTGCTGCGGCTGAAGAATGGCTCGCGCCCCGAGGACGTCGACAGAGCCCGCGCCCAGGACAAGGCTGCCCGCGCCCAGCTCGACCTCGCCAATACCCAGCTGCGCCGGCTGCAGAACATCCGCGCCAGCAGCCCCGGCGGCCGCGCCGTCAGCCAGCAGGACATCGACAGCGCCACCTCGCAGCAGAAGGTTGCCCAGGCCGAACTGGAAGACCGGCAGAAATCCCTGCGCCTGGCGCAGATCGGCCCGCGCGCCGAAGACATTGCCCAGGCCGAGGCCCAGCTCGCCGCCGCCCGCGCCGACCTCGCCCTGCTGCAACACAACCTCGACGAAGCCGACCTCAAGGCGCCGCAGGACGCCACCGTACGCTCGCGACTGCTGGAGCCCGGCGACATGGCCTCGCCGCAGCGCCCGGTGTATTCCCTGGCGCTGACCGACCCGAAATGGATTCGCGCCTACGTCAGCGAAACCAACCTGGGCCGCATCAAGCCCGGCATGAAGGCCCAGGTGTTCACCGACAGCCACCCGGACCAGGCTATCGACGGCCACGTTGGCTTCATCTCTTCGGTAGCCGAGTTCACACCCAAATCGGTGCAGACCGAGGAGCTGCGCACCAGCCTCGTCTACGAGGTGCGCGTGCTGGTGGCCGACCCGGACAACCGCCTGCGCCTGGGCATGCCGGCCACGGTGCGCTTCGCCGACGAGCCGCGCTGATGGTCTCCAGCGAAAGCGCCGTCATCCGTGCCGAGGGCCTGGCCAAGCAGTTCCTGGTGAAAGAGTCGGGCAGGACGGTGCAGGCGCTCAAGGACATCAGCCTGGACATCCCGCGCGGCCAGCTCACCGCGCTGGTTGGCCCGGACGGCGCCGGCAAGACCACCTTCCTGCGTCTGGTCGCCGGGCTGCTGCAGGCCGACGCCGGCACGCTCACGGTGCTGGACGTGGACGTCCACGCCCACCCGCAGCAGGTACAGGACCGCATCAGCTACATGCCCCAGCGCTTCGGTCTCTACGAGGACCTGAGCGTGCAGGAGAACCTCGACCTCTACGCCGACCTGCACGGCGTACCGCACCAGCAGCGCGTCGAGCGCTACCAGCGCCTGCTGGAGATGACCGACCTGGCGCGCTTCACCGAACGCCCGGCGGGCAAGCTCTCCGGCGGAATGAAGCAGAAGCTGGGCCTGGCCTGCACCCTGGTGCGCTCGCCGGACCTGCTGCTGCTCGACGAGCCTACCGTCGGCGTCGACCCGCTGTCGCGCCGCGAGCTGTGGGAGATCATCCAGCAGCTGATCGAGCAGGAGCAGCTCAGCGTACTGGTCTCCACCGCCTACATGGACGAAGCCGAGCGCTGCGCCGAAGTCTTCCTGCTGCACCAGGGCCAGCTGATGGCCAAGGGCGACCCGGCGTCGATCCGCAAGCACGCCGACAACCTCTGCTTCATCGCCACCCCGCCCGCCGGCGAGCCCGCGCGAACCCTGCAGGCGCGGCTGCTGGACGACCACCAGAACATCGTCGACGCGGTGCCGCAGTCCGGTGAGGTGCGCTTCATCCGCCAGCCGGAGGCGAACCAGGCGGTACTGGACAAACTGCTCGACGGCGCGCCGGTACGCCAGGTGGATGCGCGCCTGGAAGACGGCTTCATGTTCCTCCTGAGAGCCCGCAGCGATGCCGAAGCCGTCGACATGGAATCCCTGAAGGCCGGCACGCAGCGTCATGAAGATGACAACGAAGCGGTGATCGAAGTGAAGGACCTGGTGCGCAGGTTCGGCGACTTCACCGCCGTGGCCAGCACCAGCTTCAGCGTGCGCCGCGGGGAAATCTTCGGCCTGCTCGGGCCCAACGGCGCCGGCAAGACCACCACCTTCCGCATGCTCTGCGGGCTGCTGCCGGCCACCAGCGGCACGTTGCAGGTGGCCGGGGTCAACCTGCGCCACGCGCGGGCCCAGGCGCGGCGCAAGGTTGGCTACGTGTCGCAGAAGTTCTCCCTCTACGGCAACCTCTCGGTGGCCGAGAACCTGCGCTTCTTCGGCGGCGCCTATGGGCTTGGCGGCAAGCGTCTGAGCCAGCGGATGGACGCCGTGTCCCGGCAGTTCGACTTGAGCGGCCAGGAGGACTCACCCAGCGGCCAGTTGCCCGGCGGCTTCAAGCAGCGCCTGGCGATGGCGGTCGGCCTGCTCCACGAGCCGGAAATTCTCTTCCTCGACGAACCCACCAGCGGCGCCGACCCCCTCGCCCGCCGCGGCTTCTGGCAGCGCATCACGGCGCTGGCGGCGTCGGGCACCACCATCATCATCACCACCCACTTCATGGAAGAAGCCGAGTACTGCGACCGCATCGTCATCCAGGACGCCGGCAAGCTGCTGGCCATGGGCACCCCGCAGGAAGTGCGCGAACAGGCCGGCGGCAAGGGCAGCACGCTGAACATGGAGCAGGCGTTTATCGAGATTGTCGAGAGCAACCGCCATAAGGCCAAGGCAGGCGCGGCATGAGCGCCGGCGGCTTCTGGCGGCGCCTCGCCTCGCTGACCCGCAAGGAAGTGCGGCAGCTGGTGCGCGACCGCAGCAACCTGCTGATCGGCATCGGCCTGCCCATCGCGCTGATCCTGATCTTCGGCTACGGCCTGTCGCTGGACGTCAAGCGCGCCATCGTCGCCATCGTGCTGGACGACCCGTCCCCCGTCGCCCGCGACGTGGCCGCCGGGATCAGCCGCACCGAGTACCTGGAACCACACCTCGTGCGCTCCTTCGCCGAGGCCGAGGCGCTGATGCGGGCCCGCGAGGTGGACGCTGTGGTGCAGTTCCCCTCCGACTTCACCCGCCGCCTGAACGACGGCAACGCGCAGGTCCAGGTGCTGGTACAGGGCTCGGACGCCACCCGCGCCGCCAGCGTCTCCACCTACGTCAGCAGCGCCCTGGCCGGCTATGCCGAGAAGCAGGCCGACCGCGGCGCGGCCTCTTCTGCGCAAGCCGGGGCCGTCACCATAGTGCAGCGCATGTGGTTCAACGCCGCCAACACCAGCACCTGGTACCTGGTGCCGGGGCTGATCGTGCTGATCATGACCCTGGTCGGCGCCTTCCTCACCGCCCTGGTGATGGCCCGCGAATGGGAGCGCGGCACACTGGAGGCGCTGTTCGTCACACCGGTGCGGCCGGTGGAAATCCTCCTGGCGAAGATCATCCCCTGCTTCGGCATCGGCATGATCGGCCTCGCCCTGTGCCTGCTCGCCGCGCGTTTCCTGTTCGACGTGCCGATCTACGGCTCCTTCTTCGTGCTGGTGATCGCCTCGATGCTCTACATGCTGGTGGCCCTGGGCATCGGCCTGCTGATCTCGGCGGTGACCAAGAACCAGTTCCTCGCCAGCCAGATCGCCCTGCTCGCCAGCTTCCTGCCGGCGATGATGCTCTCGGGCTTCATCTTCGACCTGCGCAACGTGCCCATCGCCATCCGCGTGATCGGCAACCTGCTGCCGGCGACCTACTTCATGGAGCTGGTGAAATCCCTGTTCCTGGCCGGCGACTTCTGGCCGATGATCCTCAAGAACTGCGCCATCCTCGCCGCCTACGCCGTCGCCCTGCTGGGCCTGGCGCGGCTGGTGACGCGCAAGCGGCTGGACTGAATACCATGGAATTTCTCTGGCGCATCCTCAACCTGTGGCGCAAGGAACTGCTGGTGATCCTCAAGGACCCGGCCAACCGCATCGTGCTGGTGGCGCCGGTGCTGATGCAGAGCGTGCTGTTCGGCTACGCGGTGACCTTCGACCTCAACGACGCGCCCTACGCCATCCTCGACCTGAGCCACAGCGAATCGTCCACCCGCCTCGCCTCGCGCCTGGACGGCAGCGGCATCTTCCACCGGGTGGCGACGCTGACCCGCGTCGAGGAAATCCAGACGGTGATCGACGAGCAGACCGCGCTGCTGGTGATCCACATCCCCTCGGACTTCCAGACCCGCCTGGCGCAGGGCGACCCGGCGCCGATCCAGGTCATTCTCGACGGGCGCAATTCCAACACCGCCGGCTCCGCCGCCGCCGGGCTGGCCGTGGTGGTCCAGCAGTTCAACCAGGAACAGGGCCTCGCCTCTGCGCCCATCAGCGTGGTCAGCCGCTCCTGGTACAACCCCAACCTGGAAACCCGCTGGCCGCTGATCCCGGCGCTGATCGCCACCCTGAGCATGATGCAGACGCTGATGCTCACCGCCCTTTCGGTGGCGAGGGAACGCGAACAGGGCACCTTCGACCAGTTGCTGGTGACGCCCTACACGCCGCTGGAAATCATGCTCGGCAAGGCCATCCCGCCGCTGCTGATCGGCATGCTGCAGGCCACGCTGGTGCTGCTGATGGCGCTGTTCTGGTTCCGCATACCCATGGCCGGCTCGCTGTTCAACCTCTACGGAGGACTGGCGGTGTTCACCATCGCCTGCGTCGGACTGGGCATGTCGATCAGCGCGGTGTCGCTGAACATGCAGCAGGCGATGCTCTACACCTTCGTACTGATCATGCCGCTGACGCTGCTCTCGGGCCTCGCCACGCCGGTGCGCAACATGCCCGAGTTCCTGCAGATGGTGACCTACGCCAACCCGTTGCGTTTTGGCATCGACCTGATCCAGCGTGTGTACCTCGAAGGCGCGACGCTGGCCGATGTCTGGCACAACCTGATTCCCATGCTGGTGGTCGCCGCCATCACCCTGCCGCTCGCCTCGTGGCTGTTCCGCCACCGGCTGGCGTGAGAGAAAGCCCATGAATCGCCTGCTGATCGTCCTTCCCCTGCTTTCGCTGGCCGGCTGCGCCGTCGGCCCCGATTACCAAGCGCCGCAAACCCAGGCGCCGGCCAGCTGGCAGGCCGCGCACTCCGGCGATGCGCAGTTGCACCCGGCCCAGGGCAACGTCCGCCTTAGCGAAGACTGGTGGACGCTGTTCAACGACCCGGTGCTGAACAACCTGCAACGCCGCGCCGACAAGGCCAGTCCCGACCTCAACAGCGCCGTGCTGCGCTTCGCCCAGAGCCGCATGCAGCGGCAGATGGTGGCGGCGCAGCGCGGCGTGGACGTCAACGCTTCCGGCGGCGTGACCCGCCAGCGCATGAGCGAGAACGGCGCCAACGCGCTGATGATCCAGCGCATCGCCCCCGGCGCCAGCAGCGACGAGATCAGCAAGGTGCTGGCCCAGCCCTTCACCCTCTACCAGGCCGGTTTCGACGCCTCCTGGGAGCCCGACCTGTGGGGCCGCGTGAGCCGTTCCATCGAAGCAGCCGACGCCAGCGTGGCGGCGCAGCAGGCAATGCTGGAAGAAACCCGCCTGGGCGTCTCGGCGGAACTGGCCCGCGCCTACTTCGAACTGCGCGGCGTGCAGCAGCAGATCGCCGTGGCCAACCAGGACATAGTCGCCACCGAACAATCCCTGCAACTGATCCAGGTGCGCGCCGACGGCGGGCTGGTGGACGACTTCGACGTCGAACGCCAGCGCGGCCAGCTCGCCGAGCTGCTCTCCAGCCTGCCGCAGTTGCACGCCAGCGAAAGCGCGGCGATCAACCAGATCGGCGTGCTGATCGGCGCCGAGCCCGGCAGCCTGCGCGATGACCTCAGGCCCGTCGCGCAAAACGCCCCGCAAACGCCGGACCTGAGCCTGGGCCTGCCTTCGGAAGTGGCACGCCGCCGCCCGGACATCCGCGCCGCCGAAGCCCAGCTGCACGCCGCCACCGCCAACATCGGCGTGGCGGTGGCCGACCTCTACCCGTCCATCCGCCTGGGCGCGAAATTCGGCTACGAATCGGCGGACGACGGCAAGTTCAGCGACTGGGGCAGCCGCACCTGGAGCGTCGGCCCGAGCCTGTCGCTGCCGATCTTCGACAACGGCCGGCGGCGCTCGCAGATCAACCTGCGAAAGCTGGAGCAGCAGGAAGCGGCGGTGTCCTACCAGCAGACCGTGCTCAAGGCCTGGCAGGAAGTGGACGACGCCTTGAGCCACTACGGCGCCGAGCGCCAGCGCAACCAGCGCCTGCAGGAAAAACTGCACAGCAGCGACGTCGCCTACGGCATGGCCAAGGCGCGCTATGCCGGCGGCATGACCGATTTTCTGGTGGAGCTGGACGCCCAGCGCGCCTACCTGCAATCACGCCGCGATGTGGTGGACAGCGATACCCAACTGCGCCTGACGCTGATCGCCCTGTGCAAGGCGCTAGGCGGCGGCACCCCGGCGCCGGAGGCCAGCGCCAGCCGCTGAGGTCAGTTCTGCTGCGCGGTGACCTTGGCGTCGCGCAGGTCCTTGGCGACCCGGCGCTGCATCTCGTAGGCCGGCGCTTCCACGGCGTTGAAGTCCTCGGAATAGCGCGTGGCGAAGCCCTGCACGCCCCACTCCTGGTACTGCTTCACGTGCCACAGCTCGTGGGCCCAGAGGGCGACATCCTTCTGCGCGGCGTCCTCGCTGCGGAAGACGATCACGTCCACCAGGGTGACGGCCTCGGTGTCGGGGTTCTGCATGATCGCCTGGGCGGCGTTCAGCTCGTCCAGCGCGCCGGTGGAATAGCGCGCGGCCATCAGCACGTCGTCGGAGAAATACGGCTGCAACTGGGCGCGGATCTCCAGCGGTATCGGCTCGGTTCCACCTTGCGCTGCCTGCTCGCGGGACTGCTGCAGCCACACGCCCAGCGCCTGGGCGGCCATCTTGCGGGTATCCGACAGCACCGGGCCGAGCACGGCGCCGAGGTCCGGCAGGCAGGTACAGGTGTCCAGGCAGACCTGGCGCTGCCCCGGCGGGCAGGTCGCGGCAAGGGAATCGGCGGACGCGGCCAACCCGGCGAGCAACGCCAGGGCGTGCAGCAAGCGGGTTGCGAGGAAGGATGGCATGAAAAGGCTCCGCTACAGCGTGGAGAAAGACATGGTGCTAAGACCATGGCGCGGCGCGATCATGCCATGCCGCCAGCAAAAAAAGAGCGCTGGCGCGACGTATGAAACTTCTGATAGCTTCTGATCCATGAATGCCGCCAACCGTACCTTCCAGCAGATTATTACCACCATCGCTCCGATGGTGGGTTAGCGCATTCCAGCGAACAACCAAACCCGCCTCCCGGCGGGTTTTTTAATGCCCGCCGTCCGAGGCTCCCGATCGAGGAGACACTGATGGACCGGGCACCTTCCCCTGCTCTTTGCGCGGCACCGCATCCCCTGCAAGCGCTCATCCGGGCTGCCGACGAAGCCATCGGCCGCGAGGACTTCGACACGCTGCTCGCCTTCTACACCGACGACGCCCTGCTGGTGGTCAAGCCCGGCCTGCTGGCGCGCGGCAAGGCGCAGATCCGCCGTGCCTTCGTCGCCATCGCCGAGCACTTCGGGCACAACCTGCGGGTGCGCCAGGGCCGCCTGGAAATCCTCGAGACCGGCGACACCGCCCTGGTGGTCGCGCAGACCCTGCTCGACACCCGCCACGGCAAGCTGAGCCGCCGCGCCACCTATGTGTTCCGCCGCGAGGCCGACGGCGCCTGGCGCTGCGCCGTGGACAACTCCTATGGCACCGACCTGCTGGAGGCGACTACATGAGCACGCAGACAGGCACGCTGCACCTGCTGTGCGGCAAGGCGGCGTCGGGCAAGTCCTGCCTGGCCCGCGAACTGGCCGAAGCTCCGGGCACCGTGATGTTGGCCGAGGAGCAATGGCTGGCCGAGTTGTTCCCCTGGGGCATCAGCAACCCCGACGACTACCAGCTCTACGCCCGCCGGGTACGCAAGGTCATGGGCCCGCACGTGGTCGGCCTGCTGCGCGCCGGCACCAGCGTGGTGCTGGACATCCCCGCCAACACCCTGGCCGACCGTCGCTGGCTGATCGACCTGGCGCAACAGGCCGGCGCGGCGCACTGCCTGCACTTCCTCGACGTTGACCCGGCCACCTGCCGCAGCCGCCTGCTGGCTCGCCACGCCATCGCCCCGCTGGCGGCGCCGCTGGACCCAGCGGGCTACGAGGCGCTCAACCGCTACTTCGTCGCCCCGCGCCCGGAGGAAAAGTTGCAGGTGCAGCGCCATGGCGCCTGAGCGCGTAGAATCGCCGCCCCGATTTGCTCCAATCGCCTGAATCAGAAAGACCGGAAAGATGAACACCGAAGCCATCGCCACCCTGCGCGAGCAACTGCTCGCCGCCCTGAATCCCGCCCCTGCGGAAACCCGCCGCCTGTTCCATGGCCGCGGCCGCCGCTGGCCGGGGCTGGAGCAGGTCACCGCCGACTGGCTGGAAGGCGTGTTGCTGGTCTCGCTGTTCCGCGAGCCTGAAGCCGAGGAACTGGCGGCGCTCAGGAGAATGCTGAGCGAACTGGCTGACAGCCAGACCTGGCGCAGCACCGGCGCCCGCAGCCTGATGCTGCAGCACCGCTACACCCTGGAAAGCACCATGGAAGTGCTGGCCGGCGAGGTATTCGACGGCTGGCAGATCAGCGAACACGGCCTGCGCTACCAGCTGGACCTGGGCCGCAAGCAGAACAACGGCCTGTTCCTCGACATGCGCTATGGCCGCCAGTGGGTGCAGGCCAACTCCGCCGGGCTGCGCGTGCTCAACCTGTTCGCCTACACCTGCGGCTTCTCCGTGGCGGCGATTGCCGGCGGCGCGCAGAAGGTGGTCAACCTCGACATGGCCCGCGCCGCGCTCAGCCGTGGCCGCGACAACCACCGGCTGAATGGTCACGACCTGTCCAGGGTGAGCTTCCTCGACCACGATCTGTTCAAGTCCTGGGGCAAGGTGAAGAAATCCGGCCCCTACGACCTGATCATCATCGACCCGCCGAGCTTCCAGAAAGGCAGCTTCGTCCTCGACAAGGACTATGCCCGCGTCCTCCGACGCCTGCCGGAACTGCTGGACGGCGCCGGCACCGTGCTGGCCTGCGTGAACGACCCCGGCGTGGGCGTCGACTTCCTCCTCCAGGGCATGGCCGCCGAGGCGCCGCAGCTGCGCTTCGTCGAGCGCCTGGAAAACCCACCGGAATTCGCCGATATCGAGGAAGACAGCGGGCTCAAGGCACTGGTGTTCCGGCTGGATTGACCCGGTGAAACCCCTGGGGCGTGAAGAGCGTCCGCAGGATGGCGTGGAGCGAAGCGATACCCATCGATCCTGTGCGCCCAGCCGCATGGGTATCGCAAGCTCCACCCATCCTACAAAGGCGTCCGCAGGCGCATAACGCACACGGCGTTCGCCCCAGGCACGGCGCCCCCTTGTAGGAGCGAGCTTGCTCGCGAACCCCGCTTCACGCCGGGCCAACCGGTGCAATGCATTCGCGAGCAAGCTCGCTCCTACGAAGAGCCGAGCCTCCGTTTCGCCAGCGCCATGACGCAAGAACGGCGGATAACCGTGAACGGTTATTCGCCCTCCCGACAGGTTCCCCGCTGGTTCGCCGTAGGGCGCATAACGCCAGCGGCGTTATCCGCCGCCCCAGGCACGGCGCCCCCTTGTAGGAGCGAGCTTGCTCGCGAACCCCGTTTCACGCCGGGCCAACCGGCGAGCACGGACTGCGTCCCCCTCGTTCCTACAGAAAAGCCCGACATATCCCGATGAAAGGCCGCCCTAACCCTTGCGGCCAAGCCACCATCACGCCATCCTTGCCACTGTATGTAAAACCAGTATCCGCCCTAGCCCTCAAAAAAATGCACGCGTCGCTCGACCCCAGCCTCTACTACCTGACCAACTTCCACCGCGCCCTCGACTGGATCGACGCACGCTACGCCGACCTGCTCGACGCCGAGGAAGCCCAGTTCATCGCCGCTTTCCGCGCGCTGCCGCTGCCCTCGCGGGCGCTGCTGGTGCGGCTGGTGATGCGCAAGGGGCCGCACTTTCGCGCCGGCAAGCTGAGCTACGCGGAGATCGGCAACATTCCCAGCGCCGCTGCGCCGCTGCTGGAGCTGGGCTGGCTGGACGACACCTATCCGCTCACGCTGGAAGAACTGCTGCCGCTGCTGCTCAAGGACGAACTGCTCGCACGCTTTCGCGATGACCTTCCGCGCGGCTCGCTGAAGAAGGCCGAGCTCTACGAACACCTGCATGTCTACCATGGGCAGGTGCAGCCGTTCGCCGGTTGGTACCCGGACCTCGACCAGCTCTACACCCTGATGGCGACGCCGCTGTGCGACCGCCTGCGCCTGCTGTTCTTCGGCAACCTGCAGCAGGACTGGTCCGAATTCGTCCTTGCCGACCTCGGCATCTTCCGCTATGAAAGCGTCCCTTTCACCGCCGATTCCCGAGCCTTCCGCAGTCGCGATGACCTGGAAGCCTACATCCACCTGTGGAACGGCGCGGTCCGCTTCGAATCCGGCGAACCCGTCGTCGAGTTACTGGCCGAGCTGGGCGACTTCCATATCGACAACGCCTACCTGCAAGCCCGCCACGACCGCCTGTTGTACCGCATGGCCTATCAACTGGAACGCGAAGGCGAGCTGGACGCCGCGCTGGCGCTGTACCGGCGCACTGCCGCCGGCGGTTCGCGGCAGCGGCAGATTCGCGTGCTGGAGCGCCTGCAACGCTTCGACGAAGCCCACGCGCTGGTACAAGCCGCCCTGGCCGCGCCGGAAAGCGACAGCGAGTTGCAGCTGGTCGAGCGCGCTCTGACCCGGCTGGTCCGCCAACTCGGCCTGCCGAAGGAGAAAACCGCCAAGGCCGCGCCGCCGCTGCGCATCGACCTGGAACTGCAGCGCCCGGACGTCAACGTCGAGTTCGCCGTGCAGGCCGTGCTTCACCAGGACGAAGCGCCGGTGCACTACGTGGAGAACGCACTGGTCTGCAGCCTGTTCGGCCTGCTCTGCTGGGACGTGATCTTCGCCCCGCTGCCCGGCGCCTTCTTCCACCCCTTCCAGGCAGGGCCCAGCGATCTCAACCGCAGCGACTTCGTCAGCCGCCGCGCGCAAGCCTTCGCCGCGCGCCTGGCGCTGCTGGACAGTGATGCCTACCTGTCGGCAATCCGCGAAACCTACATCGCCAAGTCGGGCATCCTCTCACCCTTCGTGCACTGGGAGTTGCTGGACGAAAACCTGCTGGAGCAAGCCCTGCACTGCCTGCCGGCGGCGCACCTGAAGCTTTGGTTCGAACGCCTGCTGGCGGACCCGAAGGCCAACCGCGCCGGCATGCCCGACCTGATCCAGTTCTGGCCCGCCGAGGCGCGCTACCGGATGATCGAGGTGAAGGGCCCCGGCGACCGCCTGCAGGATAATCAGAAGCGCTGGCTGGCCTTCTGCGCCACGCACGGCATGCCGGTGGAAGTCTGCTACGTGCGCTGGCGCGAAACGGTGGAAGAACCCGCATGAGCTACGCCATCGCGGTGCGTGCGCTGTGCGAATTCACCGCCAAGGAAGGTGACCTCGACCTGCGCTTCACCCCCGCGCCCACGGCCCAGGAAGGCATGGCCGGGCACGCCACGGTGGTCTCCCGGCGCGGTCTTGGCTACATCGCCGAGTTGCCTTTGCGCGGCGAGTATCCGGGGCTGGTGGTCAGCGGCCGCGCCGACGGTTACGACCCGAACGCCAACCTGCTGGAAGAGATCAAGACCCACCGCGGCGACGTCGCGCGCATCCCGCAGAACCACCGGCTGCTGCACTGGGCGCAGGTGAAGGTGTACGGCTGGCTGCTGTGCCAGACCCTGGAGATCGAAACCATCGATCTCGCCATCGTCTATTTCAACGTCATCACCCAGAAGGAAACCGAATTCCGCGAGAGCTTCGCCGCCGATGAGCTGCGCGCGTTCTTCGAGCTGCAATGCCAGCGCTTCGTGCAATGGGCCGAGCAGGAAAGCGCCCACCGCGTCGAACGCGACCAGGGCCTGGAAGCGCTGCGCTTTCCCTACGCCGATTTCCGCCAGGGCCAGCGCATGTTGGCCAAGTCCGTCTACCGCGCCGCCCGTGACGGCCAGACCCTTATGGCTCAGGCCACCACCGGCATCGGCAAGACCCTCGGCACGCTGTTCCCGCAGCTCAAGGCTTTTCCCGGCCAGCAACTGGACCGACTGTTCTTCCTCACCGCCAAGACTCCCGGCCGGCGCCTGGCGCTGGACGCCCTGGCAACCCTGCGCCAGCAGGAGGCGGCGCAGCCGCTGCGGGTGCTGGAACACGTCGCCCGCGACAAGGCCTGCGAGCACCCGGACAAGGCCTGCCACGGTGAATCCTGCCCGCTGGCCAAGGGTTTCTACGACCGCCTGCCCGCCGCCCGCGAGGCTGCGCTCAAGCAGTGCTGGCTGACCCAGGAAGCGGTGCGCCAGGTAGCGCTGGAACACCAGGTCTGCCCCTATTACCTGAGCCAGGAGCTGTGCCGCTGGTCCGACGTGGTGGTGGGCGACTACAACTACTACTTCGACATGACCGCCCTGCTTTATGGCCTCACCGTGCTCAACGACTGGAAGGTCACCGTACTGGTGGACGAGGCGCACAACCTCATCGAGCGCGGCCGCGGCATGTACAGCGCCGAACTGGACCAGGGCGAGTTCAACGCCCTGCGCAAGGTCGCCCCGGCCAAGCTGAAAAGCGCGCTGGAGCGTGTCGGCCGGCACTGGAACCAGCTGCACCAGGACCAGGACGTCGACTACCAGATCTACCCGACCATCCCCGACCTGTTCATCGCCGCGCTGCAGAAGGCCGTCAGCGCCATCACCGACCACCTCACCGACCAGCCCACCGGCAACGAGGCCGAGCTGCTGCGCTTCTACCTCGACGCCATGCTGTTCTGCCGGCTGGCCGAGGCCTACGGGCCGCACTCGCTGTTCGACATCACCCGCCACGACGTCAGCGCGCGCCGCGTGCTCTCGACCCTGTGCCTGCGCAACGTGGTGCCGGCGCCCTTCCTCGCCGAACGTTTCAAGGTGGCCCACAGCACCACCCTGTTTTCCGCGACCCTGACCCCGGCGCACTACTACGCCGACCTGCTCGGCCTGCCCGAAGACACCAGCTGGCGCGAAGTCGAATCCCCCTTCCACGCGCAGCAGCTGGAAGTCCACGCGCTGAGCAACCTGTCCACCCGCTACCAGCACCGCGAGGCCAGCCTCACGCCGATCAGCACCCTGATGGCCCGACAGTTCCGCGCGCGCCCCGGCAACTACCTGGCCTTTTTCAGCAGCTATGCCTACCTGCAGCAGGCGCTGGACCGCTTCACCGCCGAGCACCCGGACATTCCCTGCTGGGTGCAGTCGCGCAGCATGAACGAGCTGGAGCGCCAGGCCTTCCTCGACCGCTTCACCCCTTCCTCGCGCGGCATCGGCTTCGCCGTGCTCGGCGGCGCTTTCGGCGAGGGCATCGACCTGCCGGGCGACCGCCTGATCGGCGCCTTCATCGCCACGCTGGGCCTGCCGCAGGTGAACGAGGTCAATGAGGAGATCAAGCAGCGCATGCAGACAATGTTCGGCGACGGCTACGACTACACCTACCTGTTCCCCGGCCTGCAGAAGGTCGTCCAGGCAGCGGGCCGGGTGATCCGCACGCCGACGGATTCGGGGGTGATCTACCTGCTCGACGACCGCTTCAACCAGCCGGCAGTGCGCAAGCTGCTGCCGGGGTGGTGGAAGCCGGAGCGCCTGAAGTTCATCGCCGACCCGCCGCGGTTCACGGCGCCGCAGGGGTATCTGCTGCTGTAGCCGCTTGCATGCGCAATTCCCTGCTTCGCGATGGGCCTTGTGCCGTGCGGTTCGCGAGCAAGCTCGCTCCTACAGGGTGGACATTGGCGTGTAGGAGCGAGCTTGCTCGCGAACCTGCCGGAGACGCCGGCCCTGCCGGCGATTCGCGGAGAAGCTCCTCTCCTACGGAGAGTCCCTGTCCAACCAACAAAAACAAGAAAGGCCCGCACTGAGCGGGCCTTTCCTGTGAACACCCAGCCTCAGCTCCCCTGCGGCATCTCTCCACGCGCCAGGCGCGCATTGATATCGGCAATCACCGCCGGCAGTTCGACGATGGTGTCGATCAGATAATGCGGACGCGAGCCTTCGAACATCTGCCCGATGCGGCGGCGCTCCAGCTCCAGCTTCTCGGCCGGCAGCGCCTTGTACTGTTCATAGGTCAGGCCCAGCGCGTTGCCCGAGCAGGTCAGCGCGACAGTCCACATGCCGGCGCTGCGACCTTCGAGGATGCCCGGCCAGGTGTCGTCGACCTTTACGCAGGCCGCGACGTCATTGATGCCCAGGGCGATCACGTTGGCCAGTGCCTGCGCCGGGTGTGGCCGGCCGTTCGGCACTTCGTCCGTCGCCACCACATGGTCGGCGACATAGCCGTTGGTCTTCGCCAGGGCGACCACTTTTTCCATGACCACAGCCGGGTAACCGGAGCAGGAACCGATCTTCAGCCCCTGCTTGCGCAAGGCGGCGATGGCGTCCAGCGCACCGGGGATCAGCGCCGAATGCTCGGCGATTTTCTCGATCTGCAGCGGCATGAAGCGCTCGTAGATGGCGGTGACGTCATCGTCGCTCGGCAGGCGGCCGAATTTGGCCTTGTAGCGCTCGGCGATGGCCGGGATGTCGCACAGGGTGCGGATGTGGTCCCACTTGCCCATGCCCATCGGGCCGCGGGCTTCTTCCAGGCTCACCTGCACGCCGAACTCGGCGAAGGCTTCGACGAAGATCTGCGTCGGCGCGAAGGAGCCGAAATCGACCACGGTGCCGGCCCAGTCGAGGATGACGGCTTGCAGTTGCTTGGGTTGCTGATAATTCATGGCGTTCAATCCTGTGAGAATTCGGGCGGGCGTCAGATTTCGAAGACTTCCATTTCCTTCAGCGTCTCGGCGATGGCTGCGACGGCGGCGCGCATGCCGCTGGCGTCGACCTGGCCGATGCAACCGACGCGGAAGGTTTCCACCTGGGTCAGCTTGCCCGGGTAGAGGATGAAGCCCTTCTCGCGCACCCGGTTGTAGAACTCGGTGAAGCTGTAGCGAGCGTCGCGCGGGGCATGGAAGGTGACGATGATCGGCGCCTGGATCGCCGCCGGCAGGAAGCTGCGGAACCCGAGCTGGGCCATCTCGGCCAGCAGAGTCTGGCAATTGTTTGCGTAACGCTGATGACGGGCCGCAAGACCGCCCTCCTCCTCGTATTGGCTCAGCGCTTCGTGCAGCGCGGCCACCACGTGGGTCGGCGGGGTGAAGCGCCACTGGCCGGTCTTGGCCATGTAGGCGTGCTGGTCCTGCAGGTCCATGGACAGCGAGTGGCAGTTGCCGGCGCTGGCGTTCAGGGCGGTGCTGCGGGCGAAGACGAAGCCCATGCCCGGTACGCCTTCCAGGCACTTACCGGAAGCGGCGATCAGCGCGTCGAAGGGAATCTGCCGGGCATCGATATCCAGCGCGCCGAAGGAGCTCATGGCGTCGATGATCAGGCGCTTGCCGTGGGACTCGATGACCCTGGCGATGTCGGCCAGCGGATTGAGGATGCCGGTGCTGGTTTCGCAGTGGATCAGCGCGACATGGGTGACGCTCGGGTCGGCGCTGAGCAGGCGGTCGACGTCGGCCGCGGTGGTCGGCACGTCTTCTTCGGTTTCGAAGGTGGCAAATTCGCGGCCGATCACCTGGCAGATCTTCGCCAGGCGCTTGCCGTAGGCGCCGTTGATCAGCACCAGCACCTTGCCGTCACGCGGCACCAGGGTGCCGATGGCGGCCTCGACGGAGAAGGTGCCGCTGCCCTGCAGGGGCACGCAGGTGTGGGTCGCCTCGCCGTGGATGATCGCCAGCAGGTGCTTGCAGACGTCGGCGGTCAGGTCGTTGAAGTCGCGGTCCCAGGAACCCCAGTCGACCATCATGGCGCGACGGGTGCGGGGGGACGTGGTCAGCGGACCGGGAGTCAGCAGGATGGGGGCTCGCTCGGCAGTGCTCATGCTCGATTCCTCTTTGTTGGGAACGTCGTCAGGGCTGAATTCGGTTGGGCCGGGCGGGTTAGCGGCGGCCTGGGCATAACTTGCCGGCCGTGCAGATATCGTTCAAATTGTTTATCACGATGCACCGCATAAGCCGGACATATACCTCATGAACCTTTTCCAGCTCCGCGCCTTCGACGCCGTCGCCCGCGAACGCAGCTTCACCCGCGCCGCCGAGCGCCTGTTCATCAGCCAGCCGGCGGTGACCGGGCACGTGAAGGCACTGGAGGAGCACTACCAGGTCAACCTGTTCCGCCGCACCGCGCGCGGCGTGGAGCTGACGGAAGATGGCGTACGACTGTCGGCGATCAGTCGTACGCTGTTCGCCCTGGAGGAGGAAGCCGAGGCCATGCTCGACGCCACCCGCGAGCTGGTGACCGGACGCATCGAGGTAGCTGCCGACGGCCCGCACCTGGTAATGCCGATGCTTGCCCGGCTACGCGCGCGCTACCCCGGCATCACCGTCAACCTGCGCCTGGGCAATGCGCAGGAAACCCTCGCGGCGCTGATGGACGAGCACGTCGATATCGCCGTGCTGACCGAGGTAGAGCCGCGCGCCGGGCTGTTCCTGCGTGAACTGGTGGAGTCGCGCATCTGCGCCCTGGTGCCGGCCAGCCATGCCTGGAGCGAGCACGCGGGCGAGCTGCCGCTGGGCGAGCTGGACCAGCAGATCATGGTGCTGCGCGAGCCCGACTCGATCACCCGGCGCACCTTCGATGCGGCCTGCTCGGCGGCCGCGGTCACGCCACGCGTGCTGCTGGAACTGGACAGCCGCGAGGCCGTCACCGAAGCGGTGGCGGCGGAGTTGGGCATCGGCATCGTGTCGTCGCTGGAGGTCAGCCCTGACCCGCGGGTGAAGGCGATTCCGTTGGGTGGCAATGGCCTGCTCAACCGCCATGCCATCGGCTGCCTGGAACGGCGCCGGGGGTTGCGGGTGGTGAGCGCGTTTCTGGAGTTGGCGGAGGGTTGACGGATCGGTCGGAAGGATGCGGTTCGCGAGCAAGCTCGCTCCTACGAAAGACACTCCAGCGTATGCCCCATCTGTAGGAGCGAGCTTGCTCGCGAACAGCCGCCCTACTCCGCCGGCAAATCTTCCTTCACCAGCCTTGTTTGCGATCCCTCGGCCTTGTCTGAGCCCTGCATGGGTATCGCTTCGCTCCACGCCATCCTACGGTTGATGCTCCGGTAAATCTTCCTTCACCAGATCGAGAAAGGTCGCCACGATCCGTCGCGTGCTCTGCTCGCGCAGGCACACCAGGGTCTCGCTCATGCGCCAGTGACAGTCGAGGATCGGCAGCGCATGCACCCGCGCATCCGCGCCAAGCTCAGCGGCGGAAACCACGCCGACGCCAATTCCAACCGCTACCGCTTCCAGCGATGCTTCGCGGCCTTCCACCTCGATGGCCGGGCGGATGCGCAGGCCGGCCCGGGCCATCTCCGCTTCGAGCATCTGCCGGGTCACCGAGCCCTGCTCGCGCAGCACCAACGGCGTGTCATCGAGGTCGGCCAGTTCGATGGACTGGCGCCCGGCCCAGGGATGGCTGCGGCCGACGAAAGCGACGATGGGGTCACTGCGCAGGGTGAAGGTCAGCAGGCGCTCGTCCTGCACCTCGCGACCCAGCAGCGCCAGGTCCGCCTGGTAGTCGAACAGGCGTTGCAGGGATTCGTCGGTATTGCCCGTCTCCAGCTTCACGCGGATGCCCGGATGGCGCTGGCAGAAGCGCGCGATCTGCGGCAGCACGTGCACCGGCGCATCCACCGCCAGGGTCAGGCTGCCGGTCTGCAGCGCGCTGGACTCCTGCAGCAGCTCCTGCGCCTCGGCCTCGATGACGAACAGCCGCTGGGTCACTGCGAGCAGGCGTTCACCCAGTTCGGTCAGGCGCACCGAGCGCTTGTTACGGTGGAAAAGCAGCACGCCGTAGCGCTCTTCCAGCTTGCGCACCTGGTCGGAAATCGCCGGCTGGGTGAGGAACAGTCTTTCGGCAGCGCGGGTGAAACTGCCGTGCACGGCGACGGCATGGAAGGCCTTGAGCTGAGCGTGGGAAACGGACATGGGCGGGCCTCTGCGGGAAGGTTCTGACCGTATTTCCACCGGCAGGCGGAAAGCGACTACGAGGTCATTCGCGCAGAACACTAGCGTCATGGCGCGCTGCCTTACAAGCCTAGCTTATTTTTGAAATCTGATAAATCGATTTCAGTTATTTATTCGAAATTGTTTCCATCCCTCCACCGCCGCTGCACCTCACCGGTCGCAGCGACGGTCCAGAACAGCTGCAGCGATTCTGACCCGCACCGCAAGGCGGTGCGACGTGCTCCTACAAGAAGAACAAGAAAGGCGTTCCCCACTGACTGCCGGCACATACAACAACAACGAGGTCAGATCATGCTCAACCCTCACGGCACCGCTTCGCCGCGCGCTTCCCTGGCGCGCTGGAAATGGCAGATCTTCGCCATCACCTGGCTGGCCTACGCGGCCTTCTACTTCACCCGCAAGGCCTTCTCGGTGGCCAAGCTCGGCATTGCCGAAGACCCCAGCTTCCATCTCGACAAGATCGCGATGGCCAACCTCGACGCCGTCTACCTCACCGCCTACGCGGTGGGCCAGTTCACCTGGGGCGTCTTCGCCGACCGCTACGGCCCGCGCGTGGTGGTATTCGGCGGCCTGCTGATCTCCGCCGCCGCTGCGCTGGTGATGGGCAGCTTCGCCACCCTGCCGATCTTCGCCACCTGCATGGTCGTCCAGGGCCTGGCGCAATCCACCGGCTGGTCCGGGCTGTGCAAGAACATCGGCAGCTTCTTCGCCACCCACGAACGCGGCCGCGTGCTGGGGCTGTGGAGCACCTGCTATGCCTTCGGCGGGCTGGTCGCCTCCCCCTTCGCCGGCTGGTGGGCCTATGAAGTGTTCGGCACCTGGCACGCGGCGTTCTACTCCACCGCTGCGGTGGTCGGAGCGGTCGCCGTCCTGTTCCTGTTGCTGCAACGCAACCGCCCGCAGGACGTCGGCCTGCCGCCGGTGGAAGCCGACGTGCAGCAACCCGAAGCGGTGAACTACGCCGGCTTCAAGCACGAAGGCGAGAACGGCAAGTCGCTGCGCATCCTCGGCAAGGTGCTGCGCAATCGCACCGTGCTCACCCTGGGCCTGGCCTATTTCCTGCTCAAGCCGGCGCGCTACGCGATCCTCCTGTGGGGTCCGGTGATCGTCTACGAACGCATGCCGGGGCTGGGCAAGGTCGGCGCGGCGATCCTGCCGTCGGCCTTCGAGGTCGCCGGGCTGCTCGGGCCGATCCTGATCGGCTTTGCCTCGGACCGCATCTTCGGTGCACGGCGCATGCCGGCGTGCGTGATCAGCCTGCTCGCCCTCACCGCGTGCCTCGCCCTGTTCGTCCCCGCCATGCAGACCGGTAGCAGCCTGGTGGTCCTTGCCCTGCTGTTCATGATGGGCCTGACCCTCTACGGGCCGGATTCGATGATCAGCGGCGCGGCCGCCGTGGACTTCGGCACCGGCGAAGCGGCCGGCACCGCGGCGGGCTTCGTCAACGGCTGCGGCTCCATCGGCGCGATCCTCGGTGGCCTGCTTCCCGGTTACTTCGACACCTACACCGTGTTCATCGGCTTCACCGTCACCGCGCTGATCGCCGCCGGCATCCTGATCCCGCACTGGAACAGCCGCCCGGAAGCGGCCGCCCCGGCGCAACCCGCCAGCGACGCCTCCCGCCTCAACGCACGCCCCTTGCGCTCCTGATTCCCGCTTACCCCTCACCGGCCGGCTGAGGGAATGGGCGAGGTGCCCCGCGCGCCTCGCCCTTTTTTCATTGGGCCGCACCCATCCGCAACCAGGCATGGGCTTGTGCCATCAGTCACAGCTTAATAGTATTAATTATCATTTGATAATTATTCCTGCTGGACGCCCTTGTGAGCACTTCCAACCTCGACGCGGTCTTCCTGGCCCAGCGCCTGCCCTTGTTGCGCACGCTCGTACGGATGGTGAAGAACCCGAGCATCGCTGAAGACCTGGTGCAGGAAACCTACCTGCGCGTCGCCCGCACCCTGCTCGAACGCCGCATCGACCACCTGGAACCCTTCCTCTTCCAGACCGGCCGCAACCTCGCCCTGGACCATCTGCGCCACCGGCGCATGCAGTCGCGGACCCTGCTCGATGACGTGCCATTCGATGTGGTCCAGGCCGTGCCGGCCCCCGGCTCCAGCGCCGAGGACCAGTTGCACGCGCAGAAACTGCTCGAACGCCTGGGTGCCACCCTCGAAGAACTCAGCGAACGCCAGCAGCGCATCTTCATCCTCAGCCGCCTGCACGGCTGCGGCTACGCGGAAATCGCCGAGCAGCTCGGCGTCTCACCCAGCACGGTGCAGAAGGAACTGAAACTGATCATGGCGATCTGCGTCGGACTGGTCAGCCGCCTCGAGGAGCCGGTATGACGGACCACCGTTCGCCGGCCGATTCGACAACAATGCGCGGCTCGCCACCCCAGCACCGCCCCGAGGATCGCCCCTTGCCCCACGCCGCGCCGCCCGACGACCAGCAGATGGCCGAAGCCCTCGACTGGCTGAGCCTCGAGGACGACATGGACGCCGCAACCCGCGCCCGCTTCGATGCCTGGCTCGCCGCCAGCGAAGGCAATGCGCGGGCCTACCAGCGCGTGCGCGATGCGTGGCAGTCGCCATTGCTGCCGGTCGCCGCTGCGCGCCTGGAGCGCAGGCTGGTGCAGGAAAAGGTCCGCCCAGTGCGCCGCCAGCATCACTTCTGGAAGCCGGTTGCCACGGCTGCGGCCTTGGTGCTTGCGATTGGCGTCGTGGTGCAGGGCGACCTGCTGACGCGCCTGCGCGCAGACCATCTCACTGCTGTCGGCGAGCGCCAGAATGTCCAGCTGGCCGACGGCTCCAGCGTGCTGCTCAACACCGATACCGCGCTCTCCAGCAAGGTCGACGACCAGCAGCGTGTCGCCCGCCTCTACCGCGGCGAGGCCTTCTTCGATGTCGCCCATGACCGCAGCCGTCCCTTCGAAGTGGAAGCCGGGCCGGTGCAGGTCACGGTGCGCGGCACCGCGTTCGCCGTGCGTTACCTGGGCAACGAGGCGGAAGTCAGCGTGCAGCGCGGCGAAGTGGACCTGCGCACGCGCCAGGACGACGCCCGCGTCAGCCTCGGCGCCGGCGACAGCATCCGCGTCGGCCCGCAAGGCTTCGGCGAACGCCAGCACGGCGCCGAGGCCGAATCCCAGCTGGCCTGGGTAAAGGGCCGCATGGTGTTCGAGAACTGCCCGCTCAGCCAGGTGCTGGCCGAGTTGCGCCGCTATTACCCCGGCTGGATCGTCACTACCAACGAGCGCCTCGATAACCTCAGCGTCACCGGCAACTGGCGCCTGGACGACCCGCTGGGGGTGGCCCGCTCGCTGGCGCAGATTACCTCCGCCGAGCTGCGCGAATACCCGAAACTGCTGATCCTCAACTGATCGGTCCACTTCGGCGAAAGTATTTTTACGCGATCCGCAAGGCTCGCTCGTTTAGTCAGAAGCCAATGCAATAGATTCGCATTTACGAATGCGAACGAAGACTGACTAAGAGAGCCCTTCGATGACCAATGCTTCTTCGCGTGCCACTCTGCGCCGGCTGTCCGCGCCGGCCAGCATCTCGCTGCTCGCCCTGTCCATCGGCCTCGCCAGCCTGCCGGCCACGCCCACCTGC
>NZ_JBGLYK010000004.1:0-95268 GCF_047304025.1 Pseudomonas sp. Pseusp97
TTTTCCGGGGGGGGGCTTCCGCCCCCCCCCGCCGCCGCCCCCCATGTCCCACGCGCCCCCCCCCCCCCCCCCCCCCGGGGCCCCCCCCGCCCCCCAGGGAAGGGGAGTTGGTCGGGTTTTTCGGCCCGGCGTCCATGGGGTCGCTCATGGATCAGCGCCGGCTGACCAGCAGCCCGAGGAGGAAGCCGACACCGGCAGCGATGCCCACGGCTTGCCAGGGATGTTCGCCCAGGTATTCCTCGGTGGCGTCCACGGCGGCTTTTCCCTGGTCGCGGACCGAGTCCTTGGTGGAGTAGATGGCCTCACGGGCGCGTTTGAGGCTTTCGTGGATCTGGTCGCGCATCTGGTCGGCTTCGGCGCCTGCCAGTTCGGCCGAGGTCTGCAGGAGTTTCTCGGTGTCGCTGACGAGGGCCTGGAATTCGGCCAGGAGTTCATCCTTGGCGGCGTTCACTGCGGTCTTGCGAGGCATGTGATGCTCCTTGTGCTGGTTGAGGTTCCTAGGGTTCGAACCTCGCGGGTGCGGGAAAGTTTCTCATAAATTCACCGCCCGGCCGCGAGGCAGACACCAGCTCAAGCCTAGCCGCCGATGACGGAAGTGCTGGTATGCCGCTTGCATTTCTCTGGTGCGCATGGAGCGTCGAGCGCCCCACGGCGGGGCGTTCCCGGTGCCGCGAAGGGCCGGGAATATGCGCTCAAACGACTGAAATACATAAGGAAGTACAAGAAATTGCGAAGCTGGTCGGAAGGCTCGTGGGCCCTTCTGGTTCAGCGCTCGGCCCCTCTGTGGTGCGCCACTGCTTCAGTGTGGTGCGACGCAGGGTCGCCGCGAGCCGTTTTGGTGCTTTCCCCAACCTCCGGGGCTGCCTGTAGCGATGGAAAACCTCAATAGTGCCGTAGAGACGCTGGTCCACGGCTCCAATACGCTGTTCCTGCTGATCGGCGCGGTCATGGTTCTGGCCATGCACGCGGGCTTCGCCTTCCTCGAAGTGGGCACGGTGCGCCTGAAGAACCAGGTGAATGCCCTGTCGAAGATTCTTTCGGACTTCGCCATCTCCACCCTGGCCTATTTCTTCATTGGCTACTGGATAGCCTATGGCGTCACTTTCCTGCAGCCGGCGGCGACGCTGGCGAACGAAAACGGCTACGCCCTGGTGAAGTTCTTCTTCCTGCTGACGTTCGCCGCGGCGATTCCCGCGATCATTTCCGGTGGTATCGCCGAACGCGCCAAGTTCGGCCCGCAATTGTGCGCGACGGCGCTGATCGTGGCCTTCGTCTATCCATTCTTCGAGGGGCTGATCTGGAACGGCAACTTCGGCTTTCAGAACTGGCTGAAGGCCGAGTTCGGTGCAGCCTTCCATGATTTCGCCGGCTCCGTGGTGGTGCACGCCTTTGGCGGCTGGCTGGCGCTGGCCGCGGTAGTCCTGCTGGGGCAGCGCAATGGTCGCTATCGTGAAGGGCGGCTGGTCGCTTTCGCCCCGTCGAACATTCCGTTCCTGGCGGCGGGGTCGTGGATTCTCATCGTCGGCTGGTTCGGCTTCAACGTGATGAGCGCGCAGTCGCTGGCCGGAGCCAGCGGCCTGGTGGCAGTGAACTCTTTGCTGGCGATGGTCGGCGGTACGGTGGCGTCGCTGCTGGTCGGTCGCAATGATCCGGGCTTCCTGCACAACGGCCCGCTGGCAGGGTTGGTGGCGGTCTGCGCCGGTTCCGACCTGATGCATCCCATCGGTGCCCTGGCCACCGGCATGGTGGCGGGCGCTTTGTTCGTCTGGGCCTTCACCGCGACCCAGGTGCGCTGGAAGATCGACGATGTGTTGGGCGTCTGGCCGCTGCATGGCCTGTGCGGCGCCTGGGGCGGCCTAGCCTGCGGCATCTTTGGTCAGCAGGCGCTGGGCGGGCTGGGTGGGGTCAGTCTCGCCAGTCAGGCGATCGGCACACTGCTCGGTGTGGCGGTGGCTTTCGCCGGCGGCCTGCTGGTGTACGGCCTGGTGAAGTCGGCGGTGGGCATTCGCCTGACGAAGGAGGAGGAGTACTACGGCGCCGATCTGTCGATCCACAAGATCGGGGCGCTCAGTCAGGACTGAGACGGCAACCTGTAGGAGCGAGCTTGCTCGCGAACTGTTCCACCGGCAGCGCTGGAGTCAAGTGGTTCGCGAGCAAGCTCGCTCCTACAGAGGGAAAAGGAAAAAGCCCGGCATCTGCCGGGCTTTTTCGTCATGCCATGCGGGTTACCAGAGCGGCATGGTGTAGCTGACGATCAGACGGTTCTCGTCGTAGTCGTTGGTGTAGTTGGTGCGCATGGTCGCGTTACGCCATTTCACGCCCAGGTTCTTCAGCGGGCCGTCCTGGAAGACGTAGGCGATGTCGGTGTCGCGTTCCCATTCCTTGCCTTCGCCGTCGGTGGTGATCAGGTCGATGTTGTCGCCTTTCACGTAGCGGGTCATGAAGGTCAGGCCGGGGATGCCGATGCCGGCGAAGTTGTAGTCGTAGCGCGCCTGCCAGGACTTTTCATCCTTGTTGGCGAAGTCGCCGATCTGGATGTAGTTCACCAGGTAAGGGTCGGTGCCATTGATGTAGGCAAAGCCGGTGTCGCCGCTCATCTTCTGGTAGCCGAGGCCGAAGGCGTGGTAGCCCAGGGCGTAGGTGAACATGGCGTTGAGCGCCTTGTTGTCGACGTTGCTGCCGCCATCGTCATCGGACTTGGCCCAGCGGATGTCGGACTTCAGCGATTGCTTGTCGGCAATCGGCAGCACGTGGATCAGGCCCAGGTAGTGCTGCTTGTAGATGTCTTCCAGGCCGCCGTAGTGGTAGCTGGTGCTCAGGCTGTCGGTCCACTTGTAGGTGAGGCCGCCGAACAGGAACTTGTTGGACGTGAGGCTATCGCCCAGCTTGATATTGCGCTTGCCGCCGCCGGTGATGGTCATGTCCTCGTAGTCCGAGGAATCGCGCTGATTGACCTGATAGAGGCGGCCGCCGTCGACGGTCAGGCCGTCGAGTTCCGCCGAGTTGAGCGCGAAACCGCTGAAGGTCTGCGGCAGCAGGCGGGTGTCGTTGAACTGCACCACCGGCATCTTCGGCATCAGCGTGCCGCCTTTGAGGGTGGTCTTGGACGCGCGCAGCTTGGCGGTTACGCCCAGGTCGCCGTAGCTGTCCTCGGCGCGCTTGTCGCTGGAGGAACGCTGCAGCAGGCCGGTGCCGCTGCGGTCAGGCGAGGAATCGAGTTTCAGGCCCAGGGTGCCCAGGGCATCGACGCCGACGCCGATGGTGCCGTCGGTATAGCCCGACTCGTACTTGAGGATGAAGCCTTGGCCCCATTCCTCGGCCTTGTTCTGCGTAGGGGCAGGGCTGTCCTGGCGGAAGTCGCGATTGAAGTAGAAGTTACGCAGTTCGACGGTAGCCTTGCTGTCCTTGATGAAATCAGCGTGGGCGAGTGTCGGAAGGGTAAAGCTGGTACCCAGCGCGGCCAAAGCCACGGCACGGGCGATCGGGGTCTTGCTCATTGTTATTGTCTCCTCGAGCGCTTGGGGCAGTTTGATGATGCCGACTGGATCAGGGCCGGCATGTCAATCTGTTACAGCCTATCTACTAAATCATTACCGAATGTTGACGACTCTTAGACCTTAGTCGCTGATTAGTAAGCTGGCTATTGAAGCGCCGAGCGGCGAGTGGCGTGGCTTTCACTGGACCCAGTGGGGGTAGTAGCCGAGCTTGTCCTGCACCAGGGCGTCGTGGGCAGGCACCACGGTGAGCTTGGGGTAGGCCAGCATCAGCTCGTGCACGCGAGCCACTTCGGCGAGGGTTTGCTCGCGATTGTTGTCCACCATGTTGCGGCTCACCCAGAACTTCTCGTGCGGCCCGGTGAACCCGGACAGCCGCCAGGTCGTATCGCCGCTGAAGAAGAAGCGCCGGCCGTCGTCGAGAGTGATGAACAGGCCCACCGCTCCCGGCGTATGGCCGCCCATCGGCACCAGCACCAGGTTGCCGTCGCCGAACAGGTCGAGGCTGCGGTCGTAGCTCAGGAAGGGGCCGGAGTCGAACTGGAAGGGTACCCATTTCACCGGATGGCGGAACTGGCTGGGGAACACCGCCGGCGGCTGGGCGATATGGGCATAGTTGATCTCGTCATAGGTCGCCCAGACCGGAACTTCCGGGAAGTCCGACAGCGCCGAGGCATGGTCCCAGTGGGCATGCGACAGGATGATCCGGTCGATGGAAATACCGCTGCCCTGCAACTGTTCGCGTGCCGGTTTCAGGCCTTCGTAGCGGAACAGCGGCTTTTCCCACCAGGGCATGTCCTGCTTGAACTGGGCGTCTGCCTGGCTGCCCAGGCCGGTGTCGAACAGCAAGGTGGCGGCGTGGTGCTGGACGAGGACGGCGGTGTGGTTCATCGGAACCAGCCGCGTCCAGTCGCCGCCGGCCACCGTGAAGGCATCCAGCGTGGTAATGCCTGAGGTGCGGATCAGCGAAAAGCGCAGGTCGGCGGCCTGGAGATTCAGGCAGGTGAGGGCGAACAGCCCGGCCAGCAGCAGGGATGGGAGACGCATCGGAATTTCCTTTTCGTGGAGCGAAGGAGGGCGCCGTCACGTTGGCGGCGCGAGCAGGAGAGAGTCAGAAGGCGGGCTGCGCGAGGTAGCCGGGCAGGGCGCGAACACGGGCCATCCAGTCGTGCACGTAGGGATAGCCGGCCGGTTCCAGGCCGCCTTCGGGCGCCAGGGTGACGTAGGGATAGACGACAATGTCGGCGATGCTCGGCTTGTCGGTCTGCGCCAGCCAGCGGTGGTCGGCCAGCGTCGCATCGAGCAGCTCCAGGGCATGGCGGCCCTTGGCCTGGGCGGCGGCGAGGTCGCCGGGGCGCTTGAACAGCTGGATCACCCGGGCCATCGCCAGCCCGTGCTGCACCTCGTTGGCCGAGAAGCTCAGCCAATTGGCGATGCGGCCCTGGGTGATGGCGTCCTGCGGGTACCAGTGTGGCTCGGCGTACTGCCGGGCGAGGTAGGCCAGGATGGCGTGGGAGTCGCCCAGGCGCAGTTCGCCATCCTCCAGCGCCGGCACCTGGCCGCGCGGGTTGATGGCCAGGAAGGCCGGGCGCTTGTGCGCGCCGCCCATCAAGTCCACCGGAAGCAGTTCGGCCTTCTGGCCGATAAGCCCGAGGAACAGGCGAACCTTGTAGCAGTTGCCGGAAAGCGCGACGTCGTGGAGTTTCATGGCGCAAGCCCCTTGCGATGTTGTTGTGGGACGGTTGTCGTGGCGTGTTGGAATAGATAATAGACAGACAGGTCTGTATAGTTCAAGTGAAGTGACGGGAAGTCGGTCGGCTTCCGCTGTCGCTGTCGGTAAATCGCCCGGCTCCCCATGGGCGCCAAGCCTCGCGCATAATGTCCGGTCAGGAGGTAATGCCATGGCATCCAGCAAACGCGAGCTGCTACTCGCCACCGCACAGGACCTGTTCTACCGGGAGGGCTACCACGCCACCGGTATCGACCGGATCCTGGCCGAGTCGGGCGTCGCGAAGATGACGCTGTACAAGCACTTCAAATCCAAGGACGAGCTGATCATGGCTGCCCTGGAAGAACGCCACGCGCGCATGGTCGAGCGCATGGAGGTGGCCGAACGCATCCTTGCGCCACGCGAATCGATCCTCGCGGTTTTCGACGGCCTGCAGGACGTGCTGAACAGTCCGGACTTCTGCGGCTGTGCCTTCATCCACGCCGCCGGCGAATTCCACGATCGCGAACACCCGATTCACCAGCAGGCCGCCGAGCACAAGGCTTTCCTGGGGCGTTTCTTTGCCGCCCAGTTGGCGCGTCTCGGCGCCGCGGAGCCGCAAGCCCTGGCCCGGCAACTGCAGTACCTGCTTGAAGGCGTGCTGGTGATGGCGCACATGCAGGGCCCGGCGCAGCAGGGGCGCGAAGCCCGGGCCGTTGCCGATACATTGCTCAAGCACGCCGGAGTCTGATCCATGACGCCACCCCAGGAACCCTCCATGCCGCCGGAATGCCAGCTCTTCGGCACCCTCGGCTGCCACCTCTGCGAAGTGGCCGAGGCGGTGCTGATGCCTTTCGTCGAGCACGGCCTGCTGGTCGAACTGGTGGACATCGCCGACCGCGAGGAATGGGTCGAGCAATACGGCCTGACCATTCCCGTACTGCGCCGCTGCGATTCCGGGGCCGAACTCAATTGGCCCTTCGACGCGCAGCAGGTCGCTGCCTTCCTCAGCCGCTGACGCAGTCCGCGGCTTTCCCGTTCCTCAATCAATCGATGCGAGGCGCTCTGCAATGAAGATCGGATTTCTCGGACTGGGCGGCATGGGCGCTGCCATGGCTACCAATCTCATCACCGCCGGCCATCAGGTCACCGTCTGGAACCGCTCGCCCGGCGCCGCCGAGCCGCTGGTGGAGCTGGGCGCCGTCGCCGCCACCGAGCCTGCGCAGGCATTCGATGTCGAGCTGGTGATTTCCATGCTGGCCGACGATGCCTCCACCCGCGCCGTGCTGCTGGACAGCGGTGCCCTGGCTTCGGCCAAGGCCGGTCTGGTGCACCTGAGCATGGCCACGCTGTCCACCGGCTTCGTCAGCGAGTTGATCGAGTTGCACCGCGAGCGGGGGTTGGAATTCATCGCCGCGCCGGTGTTCGGTCGCACCGATGTCGCCGCGGCGGGCAAGTTGAACATCCTGGTCGCCGGCCCTGAAATCGCCATCGCCAAGGCGCAGCCGGTGCTCGACGTACTGGGACAGAAGACCTGGCCGCTGGGCGACGACCCGCTGCGCGCCGTCGCGGTGAAGATTGCCGGCAACTTCATGATCGCCAGCGCCATCGAGGCGATGGGGGAGAGCGCCGCGCTGGTGAAGACCTACGGCGTGGCGCCGGGCGAGTTCATGGAGATCATGGGCAACACCCTGTTCAACGCGCCGGTGTACCGCAATTACGGTGCACAGATTGCCGAGCAGCGCTTCGATCCGGCCGGCTTCCGCCTGGTGCTGGGGCTCAAGGATGTCGGCCTGGCGCTGTCGGCCGGGCACGAGCAGCGCGTGCCGCTGCCACTGGCCAGCCTGCTGCGTGACAACCTGCTCGAAGCCATTGCCCACGGTGACGGCGAGCTGGACTGGAGCGCCCTGTCGCAGGTGGCGTTGCGCAGATCCGGGCAGCTCTGAATCGCCCATGAAAAAGCCCGTCCGGCTGGACGGGCTTTTCTTGTGCCTGCGATCCGTCATCCGCGGACAAATCGCAGGCAATAAAAAACCCGCCTTCAGGCGGGTTTTTCGGGATTTGGTCGGAGCGACTGGATTCGAACCAGCGACCTTCTCGTCCCGAACGAGACGCGCTACCAAGCTGCGCTACGCTCCGTTTGATGGCGCGCATTCTACCGAAAAACTTTTGATGCACAAGGGGTTAGCGAAAAATATCTGAAAAAAGTTTTTCCGCCCCCGCAAAAACGCGAACGCCCCGCAGACCGATCACGGCCGGCGGGGCGTTTTCACCACCGGGAGAATCAGAGGTCCTTGACGGTCCGTACCTGATCCTTGTTCACGCGGGCGGTTTTGCCATCCAGCTGTTCGAACTCATAGAAGCCGGATTCTTCGTCGTACTTGGGTTTGTCGACCGACTGAATCTCGCGACCATCGTTCAGGGTGATGACGGACGGAGTGGAGCAACCAGCGAGCACTCCGAAGCCCAGGGCGAGCAGGAAGGCGGGAAGCATCCGTTTGTTCATTAGTGAATCTCCTGATGAGCGAACAAAAAAGTACGAAAAGTCTGACCGAGGGGGTGATGGCATAGTTCCCGGAAAATTTTCGAATGCGCCGCTATCAGTCGCGATAGAGCAGTTCAGGGGTGTTCAGGTTGGCGAGGCGCGGGTCTTCGCCGGGGCAATCCACCGCCTGCAAGCCCAGCCTCGAGAATACGTAGCGGGGGCTGCGGTCGCCCTGGTTCCAGGCTTCTTCTATCGCCGCGCGCATCACCACCGGAATGATGCTGAACAGCGGCTCCCACTGCGTGCCGCAGCGCAGCATATGAACGACGTCCGGCGCTGCGGCCGATGCGCGCAGCAGACGCTCCAGCAAGTCGGCATCCAGACGCGGCGCATCGCAGGGCAGCACCAGCAGGTGGGAGTGGCGAGCCACGGCCAGACCTGCGCGGATACCGGCCAGCGGGCCGGGGAAGTCCGTGCTGTCATCCCGTACCAGACGGTCGGCGAAGCCGGCGTAGACCTCCGCGTTGCGGTTGCAGGAGATGATCAGGTCGTCGCTGAAGGAGCGGGCGAGGGCCACGGCGTAGCTCACCAGCGGGCGCCCCTGCCACTCCAGCAGGCCCTTGTCCTGGCCGCCCATGCGCTGGCCGCGTCCTCCGGCGAGAATCAGGACGGAACAGGGCGGCAGCGGGGCTTGTGGCATGTCAGGGTCTCCGGGGCGGGCCTGTGATATAACACCGCGCATTCCAACCTCACAAGCAAGGGCCCTCATCATGAGCCACAAGGCCGAGCAGCCATTCGTCCCGCTGAACATCGCCGTCCTCACCGTCAGCGATACCCGCACCCTGGAAACCGACACCTCCGGCCAGCTGTTCGTCGACCGCCTGAAGGCTGCCGGCCACAACCTGGCCGCCCGCGTCCTGCTCAAGGATGACCTCTATCGCATCCGCGCCCAGGTCGCGACCTGGATCGCCGAGGACGAAGTGCAGGTTGTGCTGATCACCGGCGGCACCGGCTTCACCGGCCGCGACAGCACCCCGGAAGCCGTGACCTGTCTGCTGGACAAGGTGGTGGACGGCTTCGGCGAGCTGTTCCGGCAGATTTCCGTGGCCGACATCGGCACCTCCACCGTGCAGTCCCGCGCGCTCGCCGGCCTCGCCAACGGCACTCTGGTCTGCTGCCTGCCGGGCTCCACCAATGCCTGCCGCACCGCCTGGGACGGCATCCTCGGCGAGCAACTGAACGCCAGCCACCGCCCGTGCAACTTCGTGCCGCACCTGAAGAAGGCGGCGCCCTGCGAGAGCCGCGGATGAGCTGCTGCGACAAGCCGGGCCTGCTGCCGGTCGAGGATGCGCTGGCGCGCCTGCTGAGCCTGGCGGAACAGAGCCCGATCCTCGACATCGAGATCCTGCCGCTCGCTGAGGCGGATGGCCGTGTCCTCGCCGAGCCGCTGCTGGCCGGGCTGGACCTGCCGCCGTGGCCGAACAGCGCCATGGACGGCTACGCGCTGCGCCATGCCGACTGGCAGGGCGAAGCGCTGCCGGTCAGCCAGAAGATCTTCGCCGGACAGGCGGGCGAGCCTTTGCTGCCGGGCACCTGCGCGCGTATCTTCACCGGTGCGCCTGTACCCGAAGGCGCCGATTGCGTCGAGATGCAGGAAAACGCCGAGGTGCTGGAAGACGGCCGCGTGCGCTTCCTGGAACCGCTCAGGGTGGGCCAGCACATCCGCCCGCAGGGCCAGGAAACCCGCAAGGGCGATTGCGTGCTGCCGGTCGGCACTCGCCTTGGGCCGATCGAGATCGGTCTCGCCGCGTCGCTCGGCCTCGGCGAATTGAAAGTGCGCCGCCGCCCGCGCGTGGCGCTGCTGTCCACTGGCGATGAGCTGGTGGAGCCGGGCCAGTCGCTGGCGCCAGGACAGATCTACAACAGCAACCGCCATCTGCTGCGCACCTGGCTGCAGCGCTTCGGCTGCGAAGTGCTGGACGCCGGCATCCTTCCGGACGACCTGGAGCGCACCCGCGCGGCCCTGGCCGGTTTGTCGAATGTGGACCTGATCCTTTCCACCGGCGGCGTCTCCGTCGGCGAGGCGGATTTCCTCGGTGCGGCCCTGCGCGAAGCAGGCGAGCTGGCGTTGTGGAAACTGGCGATCAAGCCGGGCAAGCCGCTGACCGTCGGCCATTACCAGCAGGTACCGGTGATCGGCCTGCCGGGCAATCCCGCGTCCACCCTGGTGACTTTCGCGCTATTGGCGCGGCCCTACCTGATGCGCCGCCTCGGTATGCAGAAGGTCGAGCCACTGCGCCTGCAGGTGCCGGCTGGCTTCAACTGGACCAAGCCGGGCAACCGCCGCGAGTACCTGCGCGCGCGCCTGGAAAATGGCCGTGCGGTGCCTTACGCCAACCAGAGTTCCGGCGTGCTGCGCAGCGCGGCCTGGGCCGAAGGGTTGGCAGAAGTGCGCGAGGGCACGACGCTGGTCGAAGGGGAGTGGCTGACCTTCATTCCTTTCAGCGAGCTCCTCGACTGATGCGTTTGTTGCAGGAGCGAGCTTGCTCGCGAACCGTCTGATACCTGGGAGTCCGGCATCGTTCGCGAGCAAGCTCGCTCCTACAGATACAGCACGGTGTTCGCATATTTGTAGGAGCGGATTTATCCGCGATCCCGGTCGACAGGCCGGCTGAGGATGATTGCGGACGGAGTCCGCTCCTACGCAAAGCCAATCCGCGTGCCGCTCCATGAAAAACGCCGGTCTCAGACCGGCTTTTTTAGTCGTTAAAGATGCGTAATAACTGGGTTAGTCGGTTTTGCTCTGAGTTTACCCACACTTTTACCCACACTTTGGATTTTTCCTATCTGCTAGATTTCCGGTCCGAGGTCGCTTTTTTGGGTCCTGGGCGCTAGCTGCTTACTTCGAATGTCAGTGCTCGACCCCTCGCAGCACACGAATCTGCTCCTTAAGATAGAGATCCTTCTCCTCTTCCATCTGGAGGAGGATTTCGAGGACCCGGGCTCGAGAGAGCTCGTTATCTTTGGAGAATCTGTCCAGCCGCTTGATCGCCTTGTCGCTCAGGATAAAGTTGTATTGCTTCTTCCCCTTGGCTTCTTGGCGCCGAAGTTTCTGCCTCCAAAGCCGCCTGACCGTCGCGATGCAATGGGCCCTCTCAATGGTGCTCCACGTAAAGGTGTCGAGGGCTTGTAGCAGACGTTGATGGCTTTCTGGGCGTGGGTTAGGGAACACCTGATCCGAGAGGTGTTTGCTCAGCCAGTCCCAGACGTGCAAGCAGGCTTCTCGCTCGTCCCCTTCCTTAATCCAATCCAACTGGTGGTCCAGTTGCTGCTGCTCGTCCCATGCGCGCTTCAGGGTTGCCAGGAATGAGGTCTTTTCCCTTGCGGGTGATTCAGCGCAGTCGATCGTGGCTATCAACAGTTCCCTCTCGGATAGCGCCGGCGAATAGATTCGCTCGTCCGCCATTTCACGGGGCAGTCTGCGCTTGATCCAAGACAGCTGACGTTCGCTCTCCGATATCCAGGAGAAGTGCTTCTCAGGAATCAGTAAGTAGTTCTGATTGCCCCCCAAGAGGTCTGTCGTCACTCCGAACTTCTCAATGCTCTCGGCCATACGGTCGCGCATGGTCGCAGGAATGATGTTCTCGGGGTGGTAGACGGCGGTGTCGCGCAGTGCCAGGTAGAACCACAGCCAGATGTCGCGACGACGGTCGACTGATTTTTCCTTTAGCAGGTTGGAGAGGGTGTCCTCGGCGAAGAAGCCGGGTTTGAGAGGAGAGCGGCGACGGGCCATGACTTCCTTGCCTTGGTGAAAGCTTCTAGCTGCGGAGAGCTGGAATAGATGGATTGTAGATGTGGCGTAGAGTGATTCTAGAAGCTGCCTAGATGCCGTTTTAATAAGACATATCTGGAATTCCGAGGCCTGCAGCGGTGTTTCATCCATACCTGCTCTGCAGTCTGCCTTCTACATGGGGGGGCTGACGCCCGTTGTTGCCACCAGGGCTATCCAGAGCTCGTCCCGGTCATTAAAAACGAGACCTGCCAATCCTCTGAACGAACACCAGGAGCACGTTCATGAGGATCATCCGTTTACGAGAAGTCATGGCTACGACCGGTCTGGCCAGATCGACCGTCTACAAGTACATCAGCGAAGGGGCTTTCCCGAAGCCGGTGTCACTGGGGGAGAGGTGCGTGGGGTGGGTAGAGGAAGAGGTGCACGATTGGGTGATGGAGAAAATTGAAGAGCGTGACGCTGCTTTGAGAGCCGCGTGAGAGATGGGCCAGGTATAAACGCGGTGACTGGACACAGCCAGTCACCGCGTTTATACCGTTGGGAGGAGTTATCGAAGGGGGTATCTAAGGCAGCAATCGGCCAGAAGCGCGGACGTTAAAGCAGCGTGAATAAATCTGAACCCTTGTCACTCAGGCCATCATCTTCTCGTAGTGCTGCTCAAAACCAGTTCGCACGAATACTTGTCTGAACCGTTCAATGTAATGATCAGGCTCAATCTCACCAAAATCTGTAAGGTTCACGGCATCGGAGTGAGACTCACGGTTTATATAGCGATACAGAGCCTTAAAATCGGCGTCCTCATCAGCTAAATCCTGCAACGCCTTCGCGAGTTCATCTTGCTTATGCACAAAATTGAAATAATGCTCAAGGATGTTTCGCATCATGTTGGGGATTACAGATACTGAGGTTCGGCCTGACTGTGCGTCTTTAATGGCCTGCCAGAAAGATTGGTAGTCGTTCTGTATATCAGATGCTTTCATTGGGATGATGCCGCTGTATTGCGCCTTGGTTATTCTAAACAGCGAAAAGTCGTCAGCCTTCTTCAAAAGCTTTAGCATCTCATGAAAAAAGAAAAGATTGTGAGTCAAAATAAAAACTTGCTTGAACCTGTCTTTGGGACTTAGGATTCTCCGATAAATTAACGACGCGATATCGTAAACATAGTTGTGAGACAGGCTCGATATTGGATCATCGATAACTATGACGCGATTTGTCTTCAGCTTGCCGCTCTTGCTGTCGAGGTCTCCATTGCAAATCTCTAAGAAGTAAAGGAACGAGATTAGTGTCTTCTCACCCTCGCTCAATGTCTTGAATACTCCCTGCTGCTGAGCCGGCCGCTCTAGGCGGTAACGGGGCAAATCACCCTCTTCCCGCACCACCAAGAAACCTTTCAGCCCCAGCGTGTTGAGTGACGCGTTGATGCTATCTATCGACTGATCAATGTTGGTTATTTTTGCTCTATTATCAGCGATGATTTGCTTTTGTTTTTGAGCCTGCTCTTTAATAAGCTCAATTGCCTTTCGCTTCGTTGCAATCTGCGTTTCGAGATCATTTCGAGCTGCTTTGGCTTTAGAAAGCACTGAGTCGATCGCACCTCTGAAACAATCCCAAAATCGGACTTTGATCGTATCTAAGTGAGCTTTTTTGTTTTTCACCTTGAGATTGAAAGCGGTGATCTTATCTTGCTCAAGCTTCACTAATAAATTCAGGCTATCCAATACATGGGAAGACGACTCCAGAACGACCGGTGCTGACGGGTTAGCGAGCTTATCGGCTAGCAAGCGGCAATTTTTCTGCAGAAGAACCTCAAGAGCGGCGATTCCAGTTGCGAACTCTGGCATTTGATAATCGATCCGCTGATACTGGGCCTTGAGACGTGCTGCACCTGCTTCGTACCTAGATTTCACCCCTGCCAGATCATCCACTTTTCTTTGGTAGGTTTGATCGAAAACCTTGTTTAGTTCTTCGTAGAAATCCGCTTGGAGTTTCTGCTGGCAAAAAGGACAAGTATTGTCATTTCTATCAACAAACCTAAATGCCTGCTTTACCCAATCGGAGTTTCCAAGATTGTTGATTACCTCGCTGAGGTAAGAGTTATCAGAGCCAATTATAACCTCATCCAATAATGGGCTGGATTCAAGATCCTGCTCCGAAAAACTGAATGAAGGGAGCGTCGGACGCTCTTGATCACTTGCTGACTGTAATTCAAATGCCTCCAGAGCTAATATCTCAAATGTGTCTGTCACAGGCCGCAGGCTCAGACTTTCGACTTTTTCCGCCAAGCGTTCCTTAGTATTTAATCCTGTGAAACAAAACTTCAGATCTGAGCTGTCGTGCTGCTTTCTCAAGATCCATAAATCATCTAAAAACGTCTCTCTATTCTCTTTTTGTGTCGCAGCTAGAGCGTTACCAGCAACCAACTCGCCTTGCCGCTGCTCGGCTAGTTTCTGTAGCGCCTCTTCCGCAGCTAGCAACGCATTTTCTGCCTCAATGTTCCCTTCGTTCAGTGTGAAAACACCGGGCTGCGAACTCTCCTGAAAATGGCTTTCCATGAAGTTGTGGTTGTAGACCAGCAGTTCACGATCAGGGTTTGAAGGTTGAATGTCGCAGTTGTAATAAATCAGATCACCGGGATCTTGGAGGTAATTGCCGATGGTGGTCTTACCCGTGCCATTGTGGCCATAAAACATGTTGACCTTGGTCAGCGGCCCGATCGCCACATTCGCATCCGGGGAATAGCTGGTCACACCTCGGAGAATGATTTTCTTTATCACTGGACTGTCCCTATCGAGAAACGGCTACCAAGGTTTCATCCTAGGTCTGAGCTGTGAGATTAGGAAGCCATCACTCCAAGAACATGTTCAGCCAGGCATCGCTTGGGAGAAAGGGAGCAGATTTTTTTGCGAGCAGACCGAACGCTTCCTGCTGGATTTGGCCGCCCTCGAGCAGCTGCAATGGGTCGATTGCTGCCTTGGTTGAACGTCCGATTCGATTAGGGAAATGCGGAGGTGATTGATTTATTGCCGGAGTGACGAGAACCGAAAATGTCCAATCGACATTGTGGCTTTAGCTTCAGTCTGTCCGAGCTCATTGGAGGTTGAGTTCTCGGTGCGGGTAATATGCTTTATAGCCATCTATCCATCCCACCATTCAACACCAGCTCCTGTCCCAGCTCATCCATCCAATCACTACGTCTTCCTAGCCATTGACCAGTAGAAAGTTACTCCCAGTGCAGAGGATATGAGCCTCACTCAGGAGTAACCTTCATGCCTCGTCACCCGAGTAATACCAGCCTCCACCTGCATCACAGCAGCACTTTCCAGGGCCTTCCTGTAATGGCAGAGAAGGGACCCTTCATCGAACAGTACCTATCTCGCTTGCACAGCACCATTGCACGTTCCCTGAAGCAGTACTCCAGAGTGTTTGCCTTTAGAGTGGATCTACGTCTGCCACTGTCCATCGAGCTGCCTGACTACGTGTACACCAACGAGGTCATCAGTAGGTTTCTGGAGTCCTTCAAGGCCAAGATCGAGCATGATCGACAGAGGGCACGCACTCGGCATCGATACGCTCATGACAGCAGGGTCCGATATGTATGGGCGAGAGAAGAGAGCAGGAGAGAGAGACCGCATTACCACCTGCTGATCCTGCTCAATGGAGATGCTTACTTCACAGTCGGCAGGAAGACCTCATCTGAGCAGAACATCTTCCATCGTCTGCAGCAGGCATGGGCGAGTGCGCTGGGTCTTAGCGTGGGCGAGGTGAGTGGTCTGGTGGAGATACCCCGAGCGGCTGGATACCTGGTTACTCGAGCTGCTGGTGATCATGGAGAGCTAGCTGACCTGTTCCATCGAGCGAGTTACCTCTGCAAGGCAGCTACGAAGAACTATAGGGATGGTCAGCATGGCTTCGGATGCAGCCGTGGATAGCTATTCCAGACACGTCTTATATCGATCTTCACCCATGATCGGTCCAATGCACCTGCCTCATTCCTGTTTGCGTGAAGGGGCAGTTGGAGCAGCTCGGCAGCTCTGAAAGGGCATCGTCGGGATGCTTCAACTCTTGCGATGGAGCGCGGTGTTTGACCGTATCGAGACTGGGCGTGGAAGCCTCGTTTTCGGACTGGTTGGTTCGTAGAAATTAACCCAGTTGGCTCCTGGTATGACTAAAGCCAGCTAGGTGCATTTCCATGACGAGCCACACCGCCATCCTTTCCGAACTGCTGCATCGGGCAGATATCACCCGCCAGATTGAGCGTTTCGTTGAGGCAGTTTGGGCCAGCAGCGAGCCGGCCTACCACGTCTCTCATGATCGCGCCGGCGATAGCCTTTATCAGCCGACACCTCTAGCCATTTCAGTCGTTCAGCTAAAGCAAATGCATGACTTCATCATGGGGCTCGACGATGAAGTGGAGGGCGAGGCACTACGAGCGTTTCAGGATGCCTGTCGGTGCGTGGGGCTTGAGTTCAGCCCATTGGTGGGCATGGTCTGCCTCAACGAAAGTGAAGACGGGTATCTAACGCCGGAAGAGACACTGAACTGGTTCGTGAAGCGTGTTCGAACGCAATTCCATACCCCTCAAGAGTGAGCTCATGGGGCTTCGCTAGAGTCAGCTTCCGACCCATAGCGGACACAGCTATTCCCGCTCCAGATGCCGAGCATCAGTGCTAACTGCCTCCATGATGGACATCAGTTCTTCTAGCAAATCAGCATGATGTTGATGGAGATAGCCAGCGATCGACTCATTGCGCAAGACGCGCATTAAGTAGCCTTTAGCAACGACCAAGACGAGCATAGTTTCACCAAGAGTATCTTCCACCTGCCGATAGTCATGCTGGAGGTTCTCCATCTCTCGTTCCATACGAGTAATGTCGACTGAGCTGACCTCGGTAGTCGATTTTTTCTGTGTGACCAGGAATTCGGGGCGGGTCGCAGCTAGAACCATTCGCGCATAGTTGTGGGTAAAACAATTCGCACTGATCATCATTTCCGCGGCTTCAATTTGGCGGATAGGCTTCATCCGACGCAGCACAGTGAAGACCTCATTCGCCACCATTCGAACCTTGAGCAGCTCCACTACCTCGGGTGCAATACCTTTCAGAAGATTGGCGCGCGCATGGATGCGATTTACATTCATGCCTAGGACCTGTGCAATTCGATCCGCTGAGACACCTTTCTTCAATGCTGCAATGATCATTTTGTGCTCTTGAATAGGCGTTAGCCGATTTATTTGCCGGTTGTAGGTGAAGCCCTCATCGTCGGTTGAGATCAAACATAGTGCTTCAGTACCTCCCAGCGCCTTGAGTGCCTCAAGGCGCATGTGGCCGTCGAGCAAGATGTACGAGGTCACGCCAGCGTCGATCACCGGTTTAGGGTGTACAGCCAGAGGCTCGATGATTCCGAGTTCGCGGATTGAGCTGAGGATGCTCAAATACTTCTTGCTCGTGTAAGTCGCTTTTCCCAGTTTTCGAGTAGGTAGGATTTGCTCAACAGGTACGACGATAACGCGTTGCTCAAAGGCCTGCTTGACGTTACCCATTATGAGTTTTCCCCCTGAACTCGGTCCGACAGAGGTTTGGGCATGTCCTGTATCCCTTTGCTGCGCAGCAGGGTGCAGAAGTACTCATCTGCAAACAGCTTGCGCAGGGCCGTCACAATGATGAGCAAGCGCTGTTCGTTGATATCAGCTTTCTTGATCATCACTTTCTGCCGACGAACCTCGGCTTGATAGGCGCTGAGTAGTTTCTGTGGAGTATTCAGACGCTCGCTACCTGACACAGGACTAAAGCGCTTACCTAGCGCCTTCCGACGGTCAATCAGTCGACGTACCCGAAGCAGTTGATCTCCTTTGAGCAGCCCTGTTTCGTAAGCTTCTATCATGGCCAGTTGGACTTCGCTGTCACTGGCGCGCGCAATATCCGTGGCGAACTTAATGGGTAGCCACCCTTTCTCGACGGCCGCAATCAGCCGATCCTCTCCATTTCGTAATAGCATGAGGATGCCGGTGATATAACCGGTATCGAGGCAGGTTTTGGCAGCGATTTCCACTGCTGAATAGCCGCGCTCGCAAAGCACTTGGATCGAGTTCAACAGATCTCGATTGGAGTGTTTTCGGCGAGCCAGGTTCTCGACAAGGCTAATGAGAAATCGGTCTGCCTCACGAGCACTGACGACAATGCAAGGGATGCTTGTTTCCCCTAAGGCTTGAAATGCCTCGTACCGGCCTTGCCCACAGACAATCTCGTAGCACTCCTCGGCAGCATCATTAACTGGCGTCACAGTGATAGGGCGCTTAAGGCCAAGGGCTGAGATATTTTCAACCAACTTGGCGAAAACCCGTCGGTTACGCCCCCTTGGGTTGAGGATTCGAATACGTTCTAGATTGATTAAGCGAATGGAGGACTCTTCGGCGACGTGCAGAGGTGCTTTGCGGTTGCTGGGGATGGCCGTCATGCAACTCTCCTATACGCTGAGCGACGTGATAGTTCAGCCAGGATCTGAAGGCTGTCAAAGCGATAGATTTCAAGGCTTGAAGGATTTGATTCTGCAAGTCGCAAGTTCGATGAAACTATATCGATGGTTGGCAGGACGTAATAATCGAGGGGTGACTCTTCTCCTTCTATCATGCGAACTGCGACGGTGATGTCGGGAGCTGCGCCTAGGTCGAAGCGAATTTTCCAGCGCCTAGCCCCACTCGCGGAGTTCTGACAACGGCACAACACCAGAGAAATTATTAATTCCTCATTCAATTGTATTAGATCAGTTTTTGGATCAATCGCGACGTGCCCGCCGGCTGCCGAAATGTCACCTATGACACGTTGAAGTAAGGTCGGATGCATCTGGCGAAGACGGCGATTTGCTTCGATGTACTCGTAATCGCGCTGGGGGGTGTAGCCAATTAGGGCGTAGGAGCGCAGCAAGCTTCCGAATCTATGCTGATATGCGCTACTGGATGGGCATCCTTCAGTTTCATCAATAATAAGTCCTGACAAATATCCGTTCCGCGCGTAGATTTCCAGTAGTTTATTCAGCATTTCCTCGTTAGACATTCTGTATGAGCGAGTCTGAATTATTTCTTGAGCTGCGCGGAATAGTACTGCACTAACTATAGGTTGGAATGCACCGTCAGCCCTAATCCATTCATCCTGCTTGTTGCGAACTCTTTGCTGCTTGAGCTTAAAGGAGCAGCGATTCCATACATTGTTTCCAATGTATTTCTCATTGATCAGTATTTGGTGGATGGTGCCCCGGGTCCATGGACGCACTCTGTCAGTTAAAACTCCACGGGTGTTAAGCCAATCCGAGATCTCTCGTTCGCTGCGTCCCTCTTCGACGAATAGTCTGTAAATCCATTGAACTATTTCGATCTCATCATCAGGGCCTGGAACTAGAACCACGCGGTCAGTCTGAATGCTTTTATGCTTTCCGGAATCCAACATGCCCTTAGGGGTTCCGTTGGCGTCTATTAATTGTCGTCTGAGACCAAATCCTGCTGGACCACCTTGCCGATACCCAAGTTCTATCAGCCGAGATTGGCCTGCAAAAACTTTTACAGACAACTCTCGGCTGTACTCTCCTGCCATCATCCGTTTTACACTTTTTATGATGTTCGAGACCGGTGATCCATCATTAGTAAACTGTTCAGCGCAGTATTGAACAGACACCCCTGCCTGTCGGCAACGAACCTCGTAGCTTGCGCTGACATCGGGATCCTGAAAGCGCCCCCAACGACTGACGTCGTAGACAAGAATGGTTGAGTAGTCGGCGAGTCCATTTTCAACGTCATCGAACAACTGCTTAAGAGCATCTCGACCCTCAAGTCGCAGGCCGCTTTTTCCCGAATCTGTATATGTACGAGAAATTTCCAGATCATGGGCGGCGGCATAAAGACGAATAGTATCGAGTTGGTTTTCGGTCGAGTACTGCTGGTGCTCGGTAGACATTCGCACATACGCAGCAGCTTTGCGCAGTCTTGACGCTCTCCTATCTTCTTCAGAGCCAATGAATGTTTGCATCGGCAAATGCCCCAGCCAGTCTTCATCCAGCGTTTCGCTGGTGTTGATTAACAAAAGGTAGAAGACGGGGGTAGGAAAAATGTTTACGAAAACGGGCAATTTTTTTCCAAGCGCAGAGCAATACGCCAAGCAGATCTCTATCGCCTTGCAAGACGAGCTAGGAGCTACGCATCAAGCAACCAAGACATTGATGCGCTGGACTAATGCTAACGAGCGCACAGTTAAGAACTGGGTCGCCGGTACGTCGGGGCCACGAGGTGAGCACCTAATTTCATTGGTTGGGAACTCTGATGCGGCTCTTAGTGCATTCCTGAGCATGGCAGGTCGCCCACAGGCTTTAGTGGCTGCGGAGCTTTACTCCTTACGACACCGTCTTCTTGCCTTGCTTGAGGGAATTGATCGCGTGATAGAACTAAAGCCGTCTAAGCCCTAGCGTCACGCTAAGGTTGTTCAATGAGGCAGGGAGCAAACGCCACTGATCTGGAGCAGGTCACGGTTTCGTCGAAGGGCCGGGCGCCTGTGGGATCTACGGTTACGGTGTGCGCGAGATCCTGCCTTCATTGATTTCAGACACAAAGACCTCAAGCGTATCCGCATCGATATCCAGCTGACCGGCCATTTCCTGTAGTCTCCCCGCTGCCCCTTTGCCTCTAACCATGGCTGCAAAGGTTCGGATCAAATCGGCCGCTGCGGCATTGTTGAACGAGGCCGTTCGCAGTGCAGAGCGTAGCTGTCGCTCCGCCTCTTTCATTGCAGCACCGCTATCTGTCCGGCCTGAGTGCGCTCGGCCAGAATGCGAATCTTTCCGGCATCAGCTCGGAGCAACTTGATTACTTCTCGCACTTTGTCTGCCTGGCCGGGTGGAAGCTCCAGTGCGGCCAGCTCCAATACTGTTGCCGAGGCCTCATTTCGAAAGCTCAGCTCTGCCAATGTTACGCGCAACTCCTGTGATGCTCTGTCCAGCGACATGGCATGACCCTCCAAGTGGAATATTCAGCTACTCATCGAAGAGTAGCGCATTGGAATGAACGGCCTGGTGAAGACCGTGCCAAGCACATGCGAGGTGCTTCTTCTGCGTGGACGATCCAGCCAGTCCTCTCGTTGATAAATGTCCGCTAATGGCCGGAAGCGGCCCTGAGGTCGCGAGCGATGCACCCTAGTCCTTCACTCATGTGGAGGACGAATCATGACCACACCCACACCCACACCCACACCCACACCCACACCCAAAGCTCGCGAACCTTGGAACAAGGGCAAACTGGTCGGCCAGAAAGCACCGCTGCGACTTAGGGACATTTGGGCTATCAGAGTGCGACTTGAGATCGCAAACAAGGAGCGCGATCTGGCGCTGTTCAACCTCGCCATAGACAGTAAATTGCGAGCCTGCGATTTAACGAAGCTGCGCGTCAGAGACATAGCTCACGGTGATGATGTGTCGACGCGCGCGATCGTGATGCAGCAGAAGACCCAGCGGCCGGTGCAATTCGATATCACCGCTCAGACAAGAGCATCAGTAGAAGCCTGGATCCGTGCAACTCGCCGTCGTAACGACGATTTCCTTTTTCCCAGTCGTGCTCGACGTTCAGCTCACATATCCACGAGGCAGTACGCCCGCATTGTGAAAGCCTGGGTAACGACAATTGGCCTCGACCCCACGCTCTACGGAACTCACACACTTCGTAGAACCAAAGCATCGCTCATCTATCGCAGAACGAGGAACCTGAGAGCAGTGCAGTTGCTTCTCGGCCATACAAAGCTTGAGAGTACCGTTAGGTATTTGGGCATTGAGGTCGATGACGCTCTGGAGATGGCGGAACAGACTGAGGTTTAAACATGTCCCTTGGCCGGCGCCGGATATTTGCCGGCGCCTCCTGAAAGCGGGGGCACTTCATAGTGCTCATCATGTCGATGCATGGTTCGCTGGGAAAACGCCCACGTATTCTTGATTTGGTTCCCTCCCGCAACGGGAAGGAAGTTGCCCTCGAATTACGACATTTTGCCGATGGCGGCTGGCCTGGCGCCAATGGACACCAAGGTGCAATGTTCGCCGTCTTGGCCTTCATGCTGTGATTTCAGCCACGGGCAACCCGGGCATGGCACCCAGAGCCCCACACCCCTAACGTCCACTTCACGCTCATCCCACTCGACGAAACTGTCGAATCGAGAGGTCTCCCATGCTCCTTCCCCTGTGCACCTGGTCCGAAATCGAGCAGTTTCTTGGCCGCAGCCGGACCATCGTCATACCCATCGGCTCCAACGAGCAGCACGGTCCCATCGGCCTGTTGGGTACGGACTGGATGTGCCCTGAAATCATCGCCCACGAAGCGCAGAAATCGGCCGATATCCTCATCGCGCCGACGTTCAATATCGGCATGGCGCAACACCACCTGGGCTTCCCCGGCACAATTACGCTGCGCCCCTCGACCTTCATCGCCGCCATCTGCGACTGGGTGAACTCCCTGGCCGCCCATGGTTTCGAGAAGATCCTCTTCCTCAATGGCCATGGCGGCAACGTAGCTTCCATCGAGGCCGCGTTCTCCGAACTGTATGCCCAGGCCAGCTTCGCGCGGCGCCCGGCGGGGTTCGCCCTGAAACTGTGCAACTGGTGGGACCTGGAAGGTGTCGGCGAGTTGGCCAACCGGCAGTTCCCCAAGGGCCACGGTATTCACGCCACGCCGTCGGAGATCGCCGTCACCCAGTGGGCCTACCCGCAGCACATCAAGTCGGCCGAATACTCGCCGGCGATCGCCAACTGGGGGCCTATCCGCGAGGCGGCGGATTTCCGCGCGCGTCATCCGGACGGCCGCATGGGCTCCGATCCCGGCCTCGCCACGCCGGAAAAGGGGCGCGAACTGGTGATGCTGGCCGCCCAGGGACTGGTGCAGGCGGTCGAGGCCTTCAGCGGTGAACTGTCGCCGTTCTGAGTGCTACCGCCGCAGCGTTGCCCTTCACGAAACCCGAGCGTCGCTCGGGTTTTTTGTGCGCTGCCGGTAGCCCCTGGGGGGCGGCTAACAAGAGCTAACAGCAGATAACTGGCCCGATTGCACGCTCCTTGCCACGCTGGCAGCCGGGAGTCATTGGCTAACCAGGGGAGGCCTCCATGACCCAGCATGACGGCTGCATGAATCTGGCGGGGCGGCGCAGCAATGCGGAGTTCCGTGCGTTGGTCCTCGGCACTGGCGAGCCGGCGGGCATTGCCTCGCGACAGCTGTACATGGCGTTGCTGCCGCTGCTCATCGCGTTCTTCGAGGGTCAGGTACAGGCCGGGCGCATCGGCCAACCGGCCATGGGCGACCTGGTTCGCGCCACCTTGCGCCAGGTTGAGCGGCAGCGCGCAGCTTTTGATCCGACCGTTCCCTTCCGCGCCTGGCTGCTGGAGTTGGCCCGCCAGGAGCTGAGCGCCTACCGCAGTACGCTGCACGCCGAGGCGCCGGCTGCGAGTCCGCCGCACACGCCCGCGCGACGCATGCGCACTGCCGCCGCGCATTGATTTCACGCTGTCAGGATGTAGTCCCGATGCAGTCGATCGAGAAGGTTCTCTACACCGCCCGCGTGCGTACCCGAGGTGGCCGCGATGGCGAAGCGCGCAGTGACGACGGTCGCCTGCAGCTTCGCCTGACGCCGCCAGGGGCGCCAGGGGAGGGTAGTAACCCCGAGCAGTTGTTCGCTGCGGGTTGGTCCGCCTGTTTCATCGGCGCGCTGCGCCACGCGGCCCATGCGCGCAAGCTGGAGTTCCCTGCGGATGCAGCGGTGGACGCCGAGGTGGACCTGATGCATGGCGAGCACGGCTTCTTCCTGCGCGCGCATCTGGCAATCGAACTGCCTGGGCTGGAAGCGGAACTGGCGCAGTGCCTGGTGGACGCGGCGCGGCACAGCTGTCCCTATTCGAAAGCGCTGCGCGGCAACATTGCCGTTACCCTGAGCCTACGTTGAGCCCGGTTGACGCCGATTTAGCGTGACAGCGCGCATAAAAGGCCGCGCGCGAGGCTTGATCGCGCGCTCGAAACTCCTATCCTGCTAGGACTTGCGGGCCAGCCTCGCGCCCACTCCCACTTCCGGAAGAAACGCCCCGTGGAGTCTGCAGCGGACGATCTGTCCCCCTCGGCGATAGCGCCGATCGAATTCGGCCCGTTCCGGGTCATACCCGGCAAACGCCTGGTCACCCGTGATGCGCAGCCAATGGACATCGGCGGGCGCGCCTTCGACCTGCTCCTGGCCCTGCTGGAAAAGCCCGGCCGGGTGCTCTCCAAGCGCGAACTGCTCAAGCGGGTGTGGCCCGACATGGTGGTGGAAGAGGGCAGCCTGCGCTTTCACATGAACGGGCTACGCCGCGCCCTGGGCGATGGCGAGGACGGCGCGCGCTACATCGCCACCCAGGTAGGTGTCGGCTATGCCTTCGTCGCTCCGGTGAGCCGCGCAGGCGATGCGGCGCCGGCGGTGTTGCCCGTGGCCGAGGGCGTCGGCAGCCTGCCGCCGCGGGTGAAGCTGATCGGCCGTGAGGCCGACGTGCAGATGATCCTGCAGCGCCTGCGCGAGCCGCGCCTGCTCACCATCGTCGGCACCGGCGGGGTGGGTAAGACCAGCCTGGTCGTCGAAGTCGGCCATCGTCTGCTTGCCGAGCGCCGGCATACCGTGCGCTTCATCGACCTGGCCCAGGTGGAGGACGAGCATCTGGTCGCCTCGGCACTGGCCGCCGCGCTGGGGGTGCCCGTGCAGGCCGAAGACCCGCTGGCGGTGCTGCTGGCGTACCTCAAGGGCCAGGATCTGCTGCTGCTCGTCGACAACTGTGAGCATGTGGTCGACGTGGTGTCCGCGCTGGCCGAGCGCATCCGCGACGTCGCTCCCGGTGTCGGCCTGCTCGCCACCAGCCGCGAACCGCTGCGAGCGCGGGACGAAGAGGCGCACTGGCTCGGCCCGCTGGAGTTTCCCGAGCAGCCGCACGGCCTACCCGTCGAGACAGTGCTGGCGTACCCCGCCGTGCGGCTGTTCGTCGAGCGTGCCGAGGCTGCCAACGCTGCGCTGCAATGGCAGGAAGGCGACCCCGCCCTGGTCGCCGACATGTGCCGGCGCCTGGGCGGCATGGCCTTGCCCATCGAGCTGGCGGCGGTGCGGGTGGCGCTCCACGGCGTGAAGGCCACCCATGCACTGCTGGGCGAGCGTTTTTCCCTCGGCTGGTCCGGCCGGCGCACGGCGCAGCCGCGCCACCAGACGCTGCGCGCCATGCTGGACTGGAGTTACGGGCTGCTCGCCGAGAACGAGCGCCTGGTGTTCGATCGCCTGTCGGTGTTCGTCGGGCCCTTCTCCCAGGAGGCGGCCGCGCAGGTCGTCGCGGACGGGCGTATCGATGGGCTGGAGGCTGCCGCCATCCTCGATGAACTGACGTCCAAGGGGCTGGTGGCCGTGGACCGCAGCGAGGCCGCTACGGCGTATCGCCTGCTGGAGATGACCCGTGCCTTCGCCCGTGAAAAGGCCGCTTGCCATGGCTTTGATGAGGCGCACGCCCTGGCCTTCCGTCACGCCGCCTATTACCTGTGGTTGCTGGAGCAACTGGGCAGCGTGCCGGAGGTGATCTACGAGGGCTGCGCACTGCTGGCCAATCAACTGGGCAACGTGCGCAGCGCGCTGGAATGGAGCTTCGGCCCGCAGGGAGACCCCGGCCTGGCGCTGCCGCTGGCGGCTGCCAGTGCGCCGTTGTTCCTGCACTATTCGCTGCAGGTGGAATGCCGCACCTGGTGCGCGCGGGCCACGCAGTTGCTGGAACTGGGCTATTTCGGAACGCCCACCGAAATGGAGCTGCAATCGGCCCTCGGGCTGGTGCTGATGTTCACCCGCGGCAACAGCGAGGCGGCCGGCAAGGCACTGCTGCGCGCCCTGGAAATCGCCGTGGCGCTCGCGGACCACTGGGCCGAATTGCGCGTGCTGGGGCGCCTGCAGATCTTCTACGAACGCATCGGCGACTTCGCCTCGTCGCTGGCCTGGGCGGAGCGCGCGGTGGTGGTCGGCGACACCCTGCGCGAACCGGAAGCGGTGGCGGTGGCCGCCTCGCTGGCAGGCATCTCCCATCACCTGCTGGGCGATCAGCAACGGGCGCGCGAGGAGCTGGAAAAGTCCCTGCGCAACAGCTTGCCCTCGGAGCGCAGCCGCACATTGCACTATGGTTTCGACCACCACAACCGCACCGGCCTGGCCCTGGCCCGCACGCTCTGGCTGCTGGGCTGCGCGGACCAGTCGCGGCGCTGGGCAGACCAGGTGGAGGCCGAGGCGGCGGAGCTCAACCATCCCGCAACCCATAGCATCGCCCTGGTGTGGACGCTGTGCATCCACATCTGGACCGGTGAGTTGGACAAGGCCGAACGCAGCCTGGCGACCTTCAACCGCATTGCCGAGGCCAATGCCTTTGCGCCGTATCAGGCTGCCACTCCGGGGTTCCAGGCGGCCATCGCCATTCGACGTGAGCAGCCCGGCGATGCGGTGCGCCAGTTGGAGGAGAGCCTCACGCGCCTGCACGGCATGCGCTACGAGTTGCTGACCACGTCCTTCGAGATTGCCCTCGCCGAGGGCCTCATCCTCGCTGGCGAACACCGCCGCGCGCTGGGCGTTGCACGGCGCTGCATCGCCCATTGCCGTGACAGTGGCGATGCCTATGCGTTGCCGGAGCTGATGCGCATCGAGGCGCAGATCATCGGCGCCTTGGGCGAGGAGGGCGATCAGGCGGTAGAGGAGCTGCTGCAGGCTTCGCTGGCGATGGCGCGCGAACAGGGCGCCAGGGCCTGGATGCTGCGTTCGAGCCTGGACCTGGCGCGGCTGCGCACGAGACAGGGCGAGGACGTCGCGGCGCTGGCGTTGCTGGACGCCTGCCGGCTCGAGGAAGGCTTCGACACGCTGGACGTGCGTTTGCTGGAGGAACGGCGGCGCGCTCTGGGCGCCACCTGACTCGTGCTCAGCGGCTCTCGGCGGGTATGATCGCCAGCAGGGCCGCCATGTTCACCAGGTCCGGCAGGGTGCGCGCCTGCATCTTGCGCATGACCCGGCCGCGGTGCGCCTTCACGGTAATCTCGCTGATGCCCAGGTCGGCCGCGACCTGCTTGTTCAGGCGCCCGGCCACCACCATTTCCAGCACTTCCCGCTCGCGGCTGGTAAGCAGCGCATAGGCCTGGCGCAGGGCCTCGAGCCGGCTTTGCTGGCCGAGCGCGGCGCGGCTTTGCTGCAGCGCGTCGGCAATGGCGTGCAACAGGGTGTCGCTGTCGAACGGCTTGGTGAGGAATTCCACCGCGCCGGCCTTCATTGCGCGTACGGTCAATGGCACGTCGCCATAGCCGGTGATGAAGATGATCGGCATCGCCGGGCGCGCGCCGGCGACGCTGCGTTGCAGGTCGAGGCCGTTGAGATCCGGCAGGTTGACGTCCAGCACCAGGCAGCTGGGCGCGGCGCCGGCCGGCTCGTCGAGGAAGGCTCTGGCGGCGTCGAACAGCACCGGCCGCCAGCCGGCCGAGCGGATCAGCAGTTCCAGTGATTCACGCACCGAGATGTCGTCGTCGACAACGTAGACGATGGGCGTCGGCTCTTGCATCGGCAGGCGTTCCGTTCGCTGGGCTGCGCCGGGATTGGCGGGAGAGTGATGCAACATGCCATGTCCTCCGAGTGGCGTCGACGGGCTGTCAGCTGACCGGCAGGGCGGCGCTGAGTGCCTTGAGCAGTTCCGCTTCGCTGAACGGTTTGAGCAGGCAGTCCACCGCCCCCTGGGCGATCAGCCGCGGGCGGGTGCCCGCGTCGCTGTGGGCGGTGATGAAGATGATCGGCACGGCCATCGCGCGCCGTGTCAGTTCCTTTTGCAACTGCGGACCGCTCATGCCCGGCATCGACACGTCGAGGATCAGGCAGCGGGTGCGCGGCAGCGCGTCCGACGCGAGGAAGTCTTCGGCGCTGGAAAACGCGCAGACCTGGAAGCCGAACTCGCGTAGCAGGTCCGGCAGGGATTCGCGCACCGATTCGTCGTCATCGACCACCGACACGAGCAGGGGCGTGGCCATCAGCGGATCTCCGTCGGTTGGTCGGGGGTGGGCTGCGCATGGGGGAGCGCGAAGATGAAGGTGGCGCCCGGTCCGTCGTGGGTGGTGGCCCAGATGCGGCCGGCGTGGTGCTCGACGATGGAGCGGCTGACCCACAGACCGATGCCCATGCCCGACTGCTTGGTGCTGAAGAAGGCGTCGAACAGGCGGCCGGCGTCCGCTGGCGCGAAGCCCGCGCCGTTGTCGCGCACGGCGAGGAAGATGCTCGCGTCCGGATCGAGGCCGCTGCTGATGCACAACTGTCGGGGGCGGTCATGCACGTCACCCAGCGCATCGATGGCGTTGAGGATGAGGTTGAGGATCACCTGCTGCAGTTGCACGCGGTCACCGCTCACGGCGGGCAGGTCTGTCTGCAGCGTCGGCAGCACGGTCACGCCGTGGCGCTGCAGTTCGTTGTGCAGCATGGCGATCACTTCCCGCGCCGCTTCGTTGAGGTCAAGCGGTTCGCTGACCGCCTCGTGGCGGGCAAACAGGGCACGCAGGCGCTTGATCACGTCCGCCGCGCGGTTGCCGTCGCGGATGGTGCGCCGGGCGGTTTCCCGCGCGCCTTCCAGGTTGGGCGTGGGCGCACCGAGCATGCGCAGGCAGGTGCTGGCGTTGGTGATGATACCGGCCAGCGGCTGGTTGACCTCGTGGGCGATGGACGCGGTCAGCGCGCCGAGACTGGCGACGCGGGCGACATGGGCGAGCTCGGCGCGGGTGCGGTGCAGGGTCTCCTCGGCGAGGCGGCGCTGTGTCACGTCCTGCGCGGTGGCGATGTACAGCAGCGCACCGTCGGTGTCGCGGGTGGCCTGGGCTACCAGGTGTACATGGCGTATGGCGCCGCCGGGAAGCAACAGCCGATGCTCGTGGGCGAAGTCGCAGCCATCGCGGCGCTGACGCTTGAGCAGCGCTCGCACTGTGGCGCGGTCGTCCGGGTGGATACGCGAGAAGATCAGCTCGAAGCTTGGCGTCAGCCCCGGCTGCAGGTCGAGCAGCCGGTAAATTTCCTCCGACCAGGCGATCTCGTCGTTGTCCACGCGCCAGGAAAAGGTACCGGTGAGGCTGATGCGCTGGGCCTTGGCCAGGAACGCCTCGCTCTGGCGCAGGGCGGCCTCGCTGCGGGCGCGGTCGATGGCGATGCTGGCGAGATGGGTGAATTGCGCGATCAGCGCGCGCTGGCTTTCATCCGGCAGCTCCGGCCGGGCGAAGTAGACCGAGAGGATGCCGCTGACCTCGCCGGCGGTGGACACCACCGGTGTCGCCGCCAGCGCATGGACATCGCCGCTGCGCACCTGCTGGCGCCAGGCGGGCCAGCGGGTTTCCGCGTTCAGGTTGGCAATCAGCACGCTGGCGTTTTCCACGGCCGCCTGAGCCTGGGGGCTGCTGTGGGCATCCACCGGGAGGCCGTTGGCGCCGCCGTAGAAGGAGGCCGGCAGATGCGGCGCGGCACCAGGTTGCAGGCGCGTGGCGGCTTCCGCCACGTGCCCCTGGCACGGAGCGACGAGGGTGATGGCGCAGCGGCAGTCTTCCAGGTTGCTCTGCACCAGGTCGCACAGGGCATCGAGCACCTGGGGCAGCGCACAGCCGCCGGCCATCAGCCCGAGCAGGCGCTTCTCGCCAGCCAGCAGCAGTTCGGCGCGCTTGCGCTCATGGATATCGGTGTTGCCGCCGTACCATTTCAGCACGCGCCCGGCCGCGTCGAGCTGCGGCACCGCGCGGATCAGGAACCAGCGGTAGCTGCCGTCGAAGCGCCGCAGGCGCGCCTCGAACTCGCCGGCGCTACCGGCGTCCAGCAGGCCCTGCCAGTAGGCACCCAGTGCCGGCGCGTCCTCGGGGTGCAGGGCGCTCATCCAGCCGATGCCGGCAGCGCTTTGCGCGCTCATGCCGGTGTAATCGAACCAGCGCTGGTTCAGGAATTCCACGCTGCCATCCGGGGCGGTGCGCCAGACGAAGCCCGGCACGGCGTCGATCAGCGTGCGCAGGCGGTCTTCGGACGCCCGGACCTCGTCCAGTGCGCGGGCCAGCGACTCCCGTGCCTGGGCGATCAGCGCCTGGTCGCGCTTCTGTTCGTCGATGTCCACCTTGAGCACGAACCAGCGCTGGATGCGTCCTGCGGCGTCGCGGTGGGGCAGGGCGCGTACATGGAACCAGCGGTAGATGCCGTCCGCGCCGCGCACCCGGTGCTGGACGTTGTACGGCTCGCCGCTGGCGACGGCGTGCTGCCACGCCTTCAGCGCCTGGGGCAGGTCGTCGGGGTGGAGCGTGCTGGAGCCGGTCCAGCCGCGCAGCTCCTCGAGGCTGGCGCCGAGGTAATCGCTGTTGTGGCGATTGACGCATTCCAGCTCGCCGTCGGGCGTCATCAGCGAGATCAGGCCGGGAATGCTGTCGATGATTTCCTGGGTGATGGCAGCCGGCGCGGCGGTTGGCAGGTCGTCGATATCGATGTTCTGGCCGCACCAGCCAACCAGGGCGCCATCGTCGTCGGTGAGTGCGCGGGCGCGCAGCAGGAAGCGTCGGTACGCCCCGTCGTGCCGGCGCAGGCGCGCCTGCAGGTCGTGGGGCGTGCCGGACTGGCGGATGGCACTCCAGCCCTGCTGCACCGCGGGCAGGTCCGCAGGGTGCACCAGCGCCTGCCAGATGTAGTCGCGATCGTTATCCAGGTCCCGGCCGGCATAGCGGCGCCAAGCCTGGTTGACGCTCTCCAGGCAGCCGTCGGCGCGGGCGGTCCAGGCCATGTCGGGCAGCTTGTCGACGACTTCGTTGTGCATACCGGTCCTCTCCCGGCGCTAGCCGTGGGGCGAGCATGCGCCCAGGCGGCGGGGTTGCCAATGATACCTAGGTGTCGGCTGCGGCACTGCACGCGTTCGCGCGCGAGCCCGATACCAAGGTATCGACCGACACCATGGTGCAATCGCAGCACCCCGCCGGCTTTGTTGAGATCGCTGCAGGTCGCCGATCCGTCGGCCAGTGAACCAGGGAGATCGACCATGCCAGCCGCCTCATCATCGCCCCACCTCCGCCGTCGTTTCAGCCGTACGCTCATGGCCTCCGCCGTGGGTCTGTTCCTGCTCGGCGACGGCCAGCATCACCTGCTGCAACAAGCGTTCGCCGCGAATGCCAGCAGCACCGCCAACGCCGATGACAGCGTGCGGCCGTTCCGCATCCAGGTGCCGCAGGAGCAGCTGGACGACCTGCGTCGGCGCATCGCCGCCACACGCTGGCCGGACCGCGAGACGGTCAACGACGCCTCGCAGGGCATCCAGCTGGAGAAGGTCCGCGCGCTGGTGGGTTACTGGGGCAAGGACTACGACTGGCGCCATGCAGAAGCCAGGCTCAATGCGCTGCCGCAGTTCATCACCCGCATTGACGGCGTGGACATCCAGTTCATCCACGTACGCTCGAAAGAGCCGCACGCCATGCCGCTGATCCTCACCCATGGGTGGCCAGGCTCGCCGCTGGAGTTCCTCAAGACCATCGGCCCGCTGACCGACCCGGTCGCCTATGGCGGCCGTGCCGAAGACGCCTTCGACGTGGTGATCCCGGCGATTCCCGGCCACGGGTTCTCCGGCAAGCCCACCACTACCGGCTGGGGCCCGGACCGGGTGGCCCGCGCCTGGGATGTGCTGATGAAGCGCCTGGGCTACAGCCACTACGTATCCCAGGGCGGCGACCATGGCTCGGTGATCTCAGATGCCCTCGGCCGCCTGGCGCCGCCCGGGTTGCTCGGCATCCACCTGAACATGCCGGCGACGGTGCCGCCGGAGCTGGTCGGGCCGATCAACAGTGGTGCTCCGGCGCCTGCCGGGCTGGGCGCCGACGAGCGCCGCGCCTTCGACGCGCTGAGCACCTTCTTCGGCCGTAACGCCGCCTACGGCGCGATGATGGTGACCCGCCCGCAGACCATCGGCTATTCCCTGGCCGATTCACCCGCCGGCATGGCCGCCTGGATGTACGAGAAGTTCGCCGCCTGGACCGACAGCGGCGGCGAGCCCGAGCGCGTGCTGAGCCGCGACGAGATGCTCGACGACATCTCGCTCTACTGGCTGACCAATACCGGTGCGTCCTCCTCGCGCTTCTACTGGGAAAACAACAACAACAATTTCAGCGCCGCCGCGCAGAAGACCGCGCAGATCAAGGTGCCGGTGGCCATCACCGTCTTCCCCGGCGAGATCTACCGGGCGCCGAAAAGCTGGGCGCAGCGCGCCTATCCCTCGCTGGATTACTTCCACGCGGTGGACAAGGGCGGCCACTTCGCCGCCTGGGAACAGCCGCAGCTGTTCAGCGAGGAACTGCGCGAGGCGTTCCGCCCACTGCGATCGAGCCTGAACAACCACTAGATTCCGCCGCTTGCCGGCAACCACCGGGCAGGCCGCGCGTCTGCCATGGAGACCTGTGATGAACCTGTTCAAGTCCCCGCAACTCGGCGCCTCGGCGCTGGCCATCGCCCTCGCGCCATTCACCTGTGGCGCCGTGGCGCAAGCGGCCACCGACCCGGTCTTCGGCGCGCTCAAGCACGTCGATGCCGGCCTGCTCAACGTCGCCTACGCCGAAGCCGGCCCGGCCGATGGCCCGGTGGTGATCCTGCTGCACGGCTGGCCGTACGACATCCACAGCTATGCCGAGGTGGCGCCGCAGTTGGCCGCCAAGGGCTACCACGTGCTAGTTCCCTACGCCCGTGGGTATGGCGAAACGCGTTTCCTCTCCGCGTCCACCCGGCGCAACGGTGAGCCCGCCGCACTGGCGGTGGATGTCATCGACTTCATGGATGCGTTGAAGATCAAGCGCGCGGTGCTCGCCGGCTACGACTGGGGCGCACGCTCTGCGGACATCGTCGCGGCGCTCTGGCCCGAGCGGGTGAAGGCGCTGGTGTCCGTCAGCGGCTACCTGATCGGCAGCCAGGAGGCAGGCAAGGCGCCGCTGCCACCGGCCGCGGAGCTGCAGTGGTGGTATCAGTTCTATTTCGCCACCGAACGCGGCAAGGCCGGTTACGACAAGTACCGCCACGAGTTCGCCAGGCTCATCTGGCAACTGGCATCGCCGAAATGGCAGTTCGACGACGCCACCTTCGAGCGCAGCGCCCAGGCCCTGGACAACCCCGACCAGGGGCCGATCGCCATCCACAACTACCGCTGGCGCCTGAACCTGGCCGACGGCGAGCCGCGCTATGCCGAGCTGGAGAAGAAGCTCGCGGCCTTCCCGACCATCCAGGTGCCGACCATTACCCTCGAAGGCGATTCCAACGGCGCGCCGCACCCGCCGGCCGAGGCCTACGCCAAGCGTTTCAGCGGCAAGTACGAGTACCGCCTGGTCACTGGCGGCATTGGCCACAACCTGCCCCAGGAGGCGCCTGCCGCCTTCGTCAAGGCGGTGATCGACGCCGATCATCTGTGAGCCGGAGAAGCGCCATGACCATCCCAGCAACCGCATTGCGCCGCATCGCCCTGGCCGGTTTCGCCCTGCTGGCGACCACTGGCGCCAGGGCCGGCGGGGAGGCTTCGCCGATCTACGGCGTGTGCATGCCCGAGGGCTACCGCAACTGGCAATTGGTGGCGCCTGCCCAGGAGGCGGCGCCGCTGAACGAACTGCGCGCCGTGCTGGGCAACGACATCGCCATGAAGGCCTACCGCGCCGGCACCTTGCCGTTCCCCGACGGCAGCGTGCTGGCCAAGCTTGCCTGGAAGCACGTGCAGTCGCCGGAGTTCGAACCGGCGTCGATTCCCGGGGCCGCCACCACCGTGCAGTTCATGGTCAAGGACTCGAAAAAGTACGCGGCCACCGGCGGCTGGGGCTTCGCCCGCTTCATCGACGGCAAGCCCGCCGACGAGGCGCAGCACCAGACCTGTTTCGCCTGCCACCAGGCGCGGGTGAAAGATCACGATCTGGTCTTCACCCGCTACGCACCCTGAGTTCCCTACCTTGAGAGCCGTGGAGGTTCCCATGAACCAACGATGGTTGATCACCGGTTGTTCCCGTGGCCTGGGGCGAGCGCTGGCCGAAGCCGTGTTGCAGGCCGGCCACCGCCTGCTGGCCACCGCCCGCGATCCGGGTTCGCTGGCGGACCTCGCCCGGCACTACCCGCAGACCCTGCGCCTGGCGGCCCTGGATGTCACCGACCCGGCCGCCGCGCAGGGCGCCGTGGCACAGATCCAGGAGGCGTTCGGCGGGCTCGACGTGCTGGTCAACAACGCCGGCTACGGCAACGTCAACTCGGTGGAAGACACGCCGCTAGAAGAGTTCCGCCGGCAGATCGAGACCAACCTGTTCGGCACCATCATCGTCACCAAGGCGGCCATCCCGCTGCTGCGTCGGCAGCGCAGCGGCCACATCATCCAGCTGTCGTCGGTGGGCGGGCGCATTGGTGCGCCAGGGCGCGCGCCGTATTCGGCGGCGAAGTGGGGCGTGGAAGGCTTCTCCGAAGTGCTGGCGCGCGAAATGGCCCAGGTTGGCGTGCGAGTGACCATCATCGAGCCCGGCGGCCTGCGCACCGACTTCGCCGGCGCCTCGACGACGCTCTCCGAGGGGCGCTTCGAATACGACGCAGTGGTCGGCGCCGTGGCACGCCGCCAGCGGGCCTACGACGGTCAGCAGCCGGGCGATCCGCAGCGGGCCGCGCAGGCGATTCTCGCGGTGGCCTGGATGGATCGTCCGCCGTTGCGCCTGGCCCTGGGGAGCGATGCGCTGCTGGCCATCGAGAACGCCGACAAGGCACGGCTGGCGGAGCTGCGCCTGTGGCGCGAGCTGAGCCATTCCAGCGATTTTCCCCGCTCGTCATGAGCGTTCCCCGCACGGCTCGTGATACCCCCGGATCGCCGTGCGGGGCTTTTTATTCCCCAATCCTCAGCAAGGAGATTCACCATGAACAAGACCCTCACCGCCCTGGCACTGGCCAGCGGCCTGCTCGTCGGTAATGCCTTTGCAGCGCCGGTGAAACCGACGGTAGTGCTGGTGCACGGTGCTTTTGCCGATGCCTCCAGCTGGAACGGCGTGACGCGCATCCTCGAGAGGGACGGCTATTCCGTGATCGCCGCCGCCAACCCGCTGCGTGGCGTGGCTAGCGATGGCGCCTACATCGGCAACATCGTCGGCAGCGTCAAGGGACCGGTGGTGCTGGTGGGCCACTCCTACGGCGGTAACGTGATCAGCGCGGCGGCCAGCGACCGGCCAAACGTCAAGGCGTTGGTCTACGTCGCCGCATTCGCCCCGCAAAAGGGAGAGAGCGCCGCTGAGCTGGCTGGCAAGTTCCCGGGCAGCACCCTCGGCCCGACCCTGGCCGCGCCGGTGGCTCTGGCTGACGGCGGCAAGGACCTGTACATCCAGCAGGACAAGTTCCACGACCAGTTCGCCGCCGATGTACCCGTCGGCGAAGCCGCGCTGATGGCGGCGGCGCAGCGTCCGGTTACCGAGGCGGCTTTGAACGAGAAAGCCGGCGCAGCGGCCTGGACGGCGATCCCTTCATGGTTCGTCTACGGCGACCAGGACCGCAACATTCCTCCGCAGGCGCTGGCTTTCATGGCGAAGCGCGCCCATGCGAAGGATGTCGAGGTGGTCAGTGGGGCATCACATGTGGTCATGGTCTCGCATCCCGAGGCGGTAGCGCGTGCCATCGAAAAGGCGGCCAGCGGGTATTAAGGGACTGATACAACTTGCCCGAAGCATTGGATCGTCGCCCTTGAGAGCCAGGAGATGTTGCAGGCTCGGTAAATCATTCAACTCATTGAGATCCAGCTTTCGTGTTCCTAAGCGCCGAATATGAGAGCGAGGAAGTTCGACGAAGCCCGCTTTCGCAGGCTGCGAAACGCATTGGGATAGCGTGGAGCGGTTTCTCCTAAGGCTGCGTCCTCTGAGTGACGGCCTGGATGCACGCCGTCGCCGCCGTGAAGCTTCAGTGTATCCATGTAGCTTCATTAGGGTAGTGAGCGGGCCGGTACGAGCGCTATTGGGCCACTCGCCTGTTTCTTTTTGGCAGCATAAGAGCAGGTAGCTCAACCGTTAATCCTGGCTTCATGGCTGTGCTGACACAGCCTGAAGCCAAAGTTTTCCACGAATAATGCTGCCTCAGGGGTGCGTCCATTCCGTTTGGCTGAAAAATTGACATGGGAGATCAGCCGACGTTTTGGGGCCTGCTTGTGATTATTCCTGTTGGCGACACCTTCCGACCCAAAGCGGACTCTCAGGGGAGGCGGATTGCCTCGGTGGGCAATACAGCACCGTGGCGTAGGGCAGCAACTGCTTGGTCTCCGGTGGGTTGCCGTCGGTGATGTTGTAGGCGGTTACCGCCAGGTACAAGGCGGCCAGCGAGGTCGGTGGCAGGCGTAGCTTTTAGGTACTACCACCATCGAGGGGCTGCCCTTAATACGGCCGGTGAAGGTACTGCGAGCCAGAGCTTGCCCTGCGCCGCCCGCCAACTGATGCACTGCCATGCACCAACCTGAAAATGAGCCAACAGCTTCACTGAGTTCTCAGACTACCAGTGGCAGGTCCAACTCCAGTCGCAGCAGCCCTTCGCCCCGATCGTCCTCCAGTTGCAGCACCTCACCGTGGAAAATCAATGCCATTCGCTGGACTCGCGCTCGCGCCCAGAGCATCGGCTCGTCGCTCTCCACGCTACCGGTCAGGTGATTCCACGGTGAAATCTCAAGCCGCAGACGCAGCAGTCCCTTGAGGTGCCGCCAGTTGCTCAAATGCAGCCGTACCTCGCCAACATTCGGGTTCACTGAAGCCCCCTGTACCAGTGCTTCCAGCAACTGCCGGTAGTGGCCGGCATCAATCCAGACTTTCTTCAAGCTGAGCAAACCCGGCCCCATATCCAGATGCCGCCCGGCCGATTCCAGCGCCGCGTGCAGCGGGCGGACGATGTCTGCGGTGAGCTGGCCGAGATCATGGGCCTCGCTGACGCGTTCGGCGGCATGGTGCTCCAGGTCCAGCAGCTCCTCGACCTGGCGCAGGCTCGCCAGCATACTCTCCACACCCTCCCAGAGGGCAGCCAGTTCGTTTTTCGGCCCAACCGGCCCAAGACCCTGGCTGACCGCAGCCAAGTGGCCCCGTAAGGACATCAGTCGATCGCGGAGCTCGCCGCCGACTTTCGCCAGCAGGCGTGTCTTGAGGTGATTGCGATAGTGCGCCTCGTACTGTTCGCTGCGCATCTGCGCCAATTGCTCGTCGCGCTCGGCCAGGGAGAACATGCCGCCCACCATGCCGATAAGCCGCCCATCCGTCGCACGATGCGGTATGCACCACGCGTAGTAGGCCTTGGGCACATCGTCCGTGGTTTCTAGGACCACCTCCTGGGTCATCGGCTCCTGGCGCAACAGGGCTTCGTGGTGGCGAGCCGCCGCGCGCTGGCGCATCGTCGGTGACAGCCATTGTGCGTCCTCGAAACGAGTCCCCAGGGCCTCTTCCAGCGATACCCCGGCTCGGATCAAGAATGGTCGGTTGCACAGCAGCAACCGCCCGCCCAGGTCACGCACGAACATCGGGTTCGGCGAGGCGTCGAGCACTGCGCGCAATAACTCCATCTCCCCCGCCAGCTCCGGGTCGACCGTCACCAACGGAGCCGTCTCCGAGGCTCCCAGGCTCCGTGCCACCTCAAGCAATTGGAAGTCGCTGCTGACGTTGAGCTTCTGGTGCAGGCGCATCTTGTACGTGCTGACGGTCTTGTAGCTCAGGCTCAACTGCTCGGAGATTTCCTTGTTGGTGAGCCCTCGGCCGAGCATTTCCAGCACCGTCAATTCGCGCCCGGATAGGCGCTCCAGCTCCGCTCTGGCGTCCTGCTCGGCACCCGCAGGCTTCGCCAGATGGGTAGCCACTCGTGGAAAGTAACTGCGTCCATGCAATACGGCCGTCAGGGCCTTCTCAAGTTCCGCTGGCGATTCCGCCTTGCTGACGAAGGCATCCGCGCCCGCCTGCAACGAGCGTCCAGCGTACACCTCGCTTTCCTGCGCACTGAATACCAGCAGGCGTACGTCAGCCATGGCGGAACGCAGGCGCCGCAGAACATCCAGCCCACCCAGCCGTGGGATCGCCAGCTCCAGGATGACGACGTCCGGGCGCAGTTCGCGGCACTGCGCCAGCGCGTCCTGGCCGTTGTCTGCCTCACCGGCTACCACATGCCCGGCGCGCGTCACCAGGGCGCGCAGGGCGGCGCGGATGATGGGCTGGTTGTCCGCCAGCAAGATTGTGCTCATTGCCTGTTCCCTAGCCTTCCTGTCCCGCTTCCAGCGTAGCCCAGACGCCAGGATGGGAGTCACTCCTACAAATGACCTGCAACGGCTCTGACATTCGGCCAAAGCGGCGCCGAGCAGACTCGCGGCATCCCTTCCGAGCCTCCCGGAGGCCGCCATGAAACCCGCGACTACCCACCTTTCCCGTCTGCGCCGCTGCCGCCTTGCCCAGGCCGTCAGCCTGGTGCTCGCCAGCCTGTTCAGCCTGCGCGTTATGGAAGTCGAAGCCGAGGACAGCGTCGTCGAGGCCGACACCGATGACCTCAACCACCCCTCTGAAGCTGGCGCCGTATTCGACCCACCCACGCCGTCGTACCTGGACGTTGCGTTGCAGGCGGCCCACGACGCCCCCGTGCTGTTCGCCAGCCGCGCGCTGCTGGGGGCACCGGCGCCGATCACAGTCAGCAGCGGAACCGGCTTGAGCGCCGGCGAGCACGATGGCGCCACGCTGAACCTGGCGGGCGCGCTGACCACGGGCGTTAAAGCCAGTACCGATGCCCCGCTCGTATTCACCCACGGCAGCATCCGCACCAGCGCAACCACCGCCGCCCTGGCGAAGGGGCAGACCGGCGCCCTGGTCGAGCAGGGCCGCACACTGCTGATGGGCGACAGCACACTGGCCATCAATCCGCTCACCACGGCCAGCGTGGCGATTACCACCAACGACCTCACCGGCGTGAAAATCGACCGCAATGGCGAGGCCCGGCTGAGCAATGTCGATGTACTGGTCGCCGGCGGCACCAAGGGCAACAACAACCGCGGCATCGTGGTCGATCAGGGCCGACTGGAGATGTCCGGCGGCTCGGTGAATACCCAGTCCTGGGGTTCGGTCGGGCTGTCGCTGGAGCATGGCGCCAGCGCCACCCTGGAGGGCGTTGCCATCAGCACCAGCGGCCTGCGCAATACCAGTACCGGCGGCGCCCACGGCGTCCTGGTGAGCGGCGCAAGCACGCTGTCCGCCACCGGGGTCGGCATCAGCACAAGTGGTGGCTCCGCCTATGGTGTACGGGCGAACGATGGCGCGCAGGTCACGCTTGCCGACAGCAAGGTGAACACCTCCGGAGGCAACGGCCATGGGGTTCTGGCTCGCGACGCAGGCACTAGGGTGACGATTGCCAGCGGCGAAATCGCCACCAGCGGAAAAGGCTCGGTGGGTGTCTGGGCGCGCGATGGCGCCCAGGTGGAAATTGCCAGGACAACCCTCCACACCAGCGGCGCAGCGGTTTCCAGCAGCGCCCCGGTAGACGATGAAAAGTCCCTCAGCCTGAGTCATGGCCTGTTGGCCAGTGGGACCGGCACCCACATCGACGCCGGCGGCGTCACCCTGGACATCGCCGCGGGTAGTGCCAGCGCTGCCCGCGCCGAGGATGGCGGTACGATCACCCTGGCCGACAGCGACATCGCTGTCAGTGGCGTTGCCGCCAGCACCGCCACCACAGCGGCGCTGCATGCCACCGAAGGTGGCCGCATCGAGGCCGCAGGCAACCGCATCGTCAGCAGCGGCACCAACGTCGGCGGCGCGCGCGCCGAGGGTACCGGCAGCAGTATCAGCCTCTCCGACGGCAGTATCACGGTGCGCGGTGCGGGCAGCGTCGCCAACCCCGCGGCCGGCGCTCGGGCGATGGCAGGTGCAGCGGTGACCCTGAGCAACATCGCGCTCGATGTGCATGGCCTGACCTACGGCCATGGCCTCTCTGTCGAGGGCTCCGGCTCCTCCGGCACACTCGAGGGCTCCAGCATCGCGGTGGACGGCAACCGTTCCATCGGCGTGAACATCAGCGGCGGCGGCAACGCAACCGTCAGCAACAGCAGCATCTCGCTAGATGCCCAGCCGGGCGCAGTCGGCCCCTGGTCCCCGGCCGTGCTGGTGGACGGCGCCGGCTCCAGGCTGAAAATGACGGCCAGCGACGTCCGCACCACGCCCAGGACCAGCCAAGGCGTGCAAGTGCGCGAAGGTGCCGATGTCGTGGTTGAACAGGGTAGCGTCACTACTTCCGGCAACTACTCGACGGCACTCGCCGCTGGCAGCTCCTCCACGAGCGCACCTGGCTCCACGCTGGCCATCCGCGACGTCACTGTCACTACCCACGGCGACGACAACGCCATGGGCATCGTCGCCGACCTGGGCGCCACGGTGACCGTCCAGGGCGGCTCGGTCACCACTACCGGAAACGGTTCGCCTGCAGCCGGCAACCTCACCTTTCCCCATGGCCTGGCGGCGCGCAATCCCGGCGCACTGCTGGTGGCCGACGGTACCAGTGTGCGCACCACCGGCTCACAGGCCTACGGCGCCGCCGTGGACGACGGCAGCAGCATGCGCCTGGACAACCTCAGCGTGAAAACCGAGGGGCAATACTCCGTCGGCCTCTATGCCGGTATCGGCTCGGCCAAGCCCGGCGCGGTCAGCCTTACTGCGGACCACGTGAGCGTGGAGACCCTCGGTGACAATGCCGGTGGCGTGCTGGTCAGCCGCCAGTACAAGGATGAAACCGCGACGATCGACCTGGACAATGCCAGCGTGGCCACCCGCGGCGTCCAATCCCACGGCCTGCGCGCCGAATCCGGCGCCGCCTTGCGCGCACAGAACAGCACCGTCGCCACCAGCGGTGAGCAGGCGCTTGGCGTGCTGGCGAACAACACCGCCAGTGCCCGGCTGGACAACGTCAGCGTCGGAACCACGGGCGCGCTGGGTCACGGCATAGTCGCCAAGCAAGCTGGCAGCGTTGATGCCGACCGCCTGGTGGTCAGCGTCACCGGCGAGCAGTCCGCGGCACTCTATGCCCAGGGCACCGATGCTCAATCGGGCAGGATCAGCATCGACCACGGCTCGCTGAGCAACCACGACGGCGCCACCATTGCCACTGCCGGCGCCGCCGACATTACCCTCAGCCACAGCCTGGTCGGCGGCAGCGGCCAATGGCTGAACGTCGACAGCTCGCTGGCCAGCGACGGCAGCAGCATTCCGGACATGGGCACCGGACAGTGGCAGGGTGTCGGCAAAAGCGAAGACGCCGTCGGCAATGCCCGCATCGCATTGTCCACCTCCCTGGTCAGTGGCTCGGCAAAAACCGCCGTGGGCAGCCACTCGGACGTCACTCTACAGAACAGCAGCCTGTGGCAGCTCACCGGCGACTCCAACCTCAGCAGCCTCGGCAACGCCGCCAGCCTGATCGACTTCAGTGCCGATGGCGGCTACAAGACGCTCACTACCAATGACTACCGCGGCGCCAACGGTACCCTGGCCCTGAACACCTACCTGTACAAGGACGACTCGCCGTCCGACCAGTTGGTAATCGACGGCGGCAAGGCCAGCGGCGAGAGCAACCTGCTGATCAAGAATGCCGGCGGCCCGGGGGCCCTGACCCAGGGCAACGGCATCAAGGTCGTGGACGCGGTCAATGGTGGCACCACCCAGGCGGACGCCTTCCGCCTGCTCAACCGGGTCAAGGCCGGCCCTTACGAATACACCCTGCATCGCGCCAGCCTGGACGACAGCAATACAGAAGCCTGGTACCTGCGCTCGGACCAGGCCGCAACACCGGTGGACCCGACCAAACCGGTTGACCCTGTCACCCCGGTTGATCCACGCGAGCCGGATGCCCCTGCTCCGCCGGCCGCCCCGGCAGACCCAGTGGTGCCCAGCGATCCAGCCAGTCCCGTACCGGCGGCCGAACCGATCATTCCGGAGCCGACGGCGCCAGCGGCCCGGCCGAATTATCGCGCCGAAACGTCGCTGTACAGCGTCCTCCCCGCCATGGCGCTGAGCTACAGCCGCGCACTGGTCGACACCCTGCACGAACGAGTCGGCGAAGAAAGGCGCCACGTCAACGAACCGTTGCCCAGTGAGGAGATGGACAACTACGGACCATCCCTGGGATGGGGCCGTCTGATCCATCAGAAGGGTTCCGACTCACTGGGCAACGGGGCGGACTACGACTACCGCATCCAGGCCTTCCAGGTCGGCGCGGACCTCTACCGCAACGAAGACACCGACGGCAGCACCGACCAGGCAGGGCTCTCGCTGCAGGCCGGTCGCATCAAGGGCAGCGTCGATCACACCAACGGGCAGGATGCCGGCGATGACACGCTGCGCTCCTACGGCATCGGCGGCTACTGGACGCACTTCGGTCCTGAAGGCTGGTACCTGGACGGTGTCGTCCAGTTCAACCGCTTCGACCTCAATGCCCGCGCCAATGATGCCGGATCGCTGAAGACCCGCGGCCACGGCGTCACCGCCTCACTGGAGGCCGGCTATCCGTTCAAGCTCGACTCGGACAAAACCCTGCACTTGGAACCCCAGGCGCAGTTGATCGTCAGCAAGCTGAAGCTCGACAACAGCCACGACGATGCCGCCGACGTGCGCTTCGAGGACGTGGACTCGCTGACCGGCCGCCTCGGTGTGCGTGTCGACAAGGACTGGTTCCGCCAGGATGACCAGGGCAGGCAGCGGCGGACCAGCGGGTGGGTACGCCCAAGCATCTGGCACGAGTTCAAGGGCAAGGCCAAGACCGAATTCTCTTCGGCGGATGGCTACATCCCCTTCGGCAGCGACATGAACGGCAGTTGGGGCGAACTCAACCTGGGTGTGGATTATCAGCTCAACGACCGCACCAGCGTCACCGGTTCCCTGGGGTACCAGCGCGCCATTGATGGCGACGGTCGCAGCTACGAGGGCATCCTTGGCATCAAGGTGAAGTTCTGAGGAGAGCGGTTCCCTGCTGGACCGCGCCATGCGCGCCGCCAAGCATTGCGCAGCATGAAATCCGTGCGTATTCGGCGGTCAAGCAACAGGAAGCCCCGTGCCCCAACGGGGCTTCTGCTTCCCGCTATAGGCCTAAATTGGCGGTAGTGTGGGACTCTCCAGGGCGCCCTGACCTGCGTCGCTGTTTCGTCTTATACATCTCGTGATCCGCCAGCATGAGCGCCTCTTCCACGCCCACTTGGCTTGGAATGACAACTGCAACCCCCACGCTGGCGCCTGCATATCTGAAGCGTCTGAGGTCATTGCCCAGATCATAAGTTCCTATGGTCGCCATGGTTAGGCGCTCTTGGAGCAGGTTTGCAGCGTTCTGCATTCCCGGAGCGGGATCGGCACAGATGACGGAAGGGCCCAGCGCTACGACGACAAACTCATCGCCGCCTGTCCGGCCAATCGTGTCGCTCAAGCGGAGGTCTCGCTTAAGTTGGTGGGCGACACAACACAAGAGTTTATCTCCCGCCGCGTGGCCAAACGTGTCGTTGATTTGCTTGAAGCCATCCAGATCGACCACCGCCACGAGAACGCACTTCTCTTCCCGTGCCGCCAGCGCAAGTAGGCGGGCCAAGTTATCCAGGATCGCGCGTCTATTGGAAAGCCCCGTGAGCGAGTCCGTCAGTGCCAGCTTGGTCAATTCGGTGTTGGCGGAATGCAGCTGCTCGACTAGTCGATCGCGCTCTAGGGAGTAGCTAAGCAAACCAGACAGCAGATTAAGTAGCGGTTCTGCATCGGAGGAGGGGGCTACCTGACTGGCACTGGCTCCACAGATTGTGCCCAGGACCTTGCCATCCTGAGCCCTGATGGGGGCGCTGACGTAAGTCTTGATACCTAACGCGGCTGCCGCTTCAGAGTCTCCCCAGCATCCGGCTACGTTATCCGTGAACATCCGGTTCTCTTCCAGCGCACGCTTGCACAATGTGTCTGCCCAGGGCACCACTAGGCCTTCTGGAATGACCAGAGTTCCCGCGTTCCGCGCAAACTCGACGCGCTGAACGCCTTCCTCAGTGTTGATGGTTGTCAGGTACGTCGACTCCATACCGGTCACCCTGCTAAGCAGTGACAACAACGGCCGCGTCAGCTCTTCAAGCGTTCTGGCTTTGGGCACGGTATCGGAGAGAAGCGACAGTATGTGGTCCATTGAGGTACGCCGGCTCGGGAGTTGATTTGAGAGTGTTAGCCAAACGACAGCGCGCGGAAAGGCCCTAAAACTGTTCGCAGATCGTGACCTGTGATTTATGCGGCCGCTTCTTGCAGATCCTCCTTTGGGAGAGGCGTTTGTCGTCGCGGGACAGGACATCAAAAGTCGAGGCGAAAGGGAGCCAAGCTGTACGCAAGAACCCTAACGGTCCTCACGTGAAGAAAATGTCCGCTCCTGGCCGATAGCTGCCGTAGGATCAGGAACGGCTCACTTCGGATATCTCCTGAACTATTGCTGATGGCACAGTTTCAGTCGGCTGCAGGGCTGATGGTTCTAGATCCCGTCGCCAAAAATACGACAGTTGCCGTATAGGAGTGGCCGCGTCCGGTTGAGTATCTTGCCGTCGCGCATCCGGCTCTTCTCTCGCCGTTGGCTCTTGTCTAGTACCTTCAACCGAGTGTTAGAGGTTGGGGGGCACACGGTGATGAGCTCCCTCTTCTTACACAGCCCGCCGTGCCTGCAGGTGCTGAGTAGCTGAATTTCGGAGCCACTCGCTCAGAGATAATGGCAAAACAGCATTAACCCAGGCTACGATGGCGCTGCCACTCTGAACGCACGTGCCAATTCTGCGACTCTTGCTATGCCTCAGGCGCCGAGAGCGAAAGAGTGCGCGCGGCAACTCAGAGGAATGTTGTGAACCGTTGACCGCTTGAACGTCGATTCGCGCAAAGGAGTTGAAACCGCGGCCTCGCCAGGCGCGGCTAGGCCAACCACTTCGGCAATGCACTCCATAAAAACAAGGATGAGTTCGTGGGAGAGATTCGTCTGCCTTCGACTGATGTAGCGTCGGAAGGTTGTCCCTCAGTGTTCGGAGGGTTATCGATTCAGCCAGCCCTGGCGAAATACGCCCAGGCGACCTCTGCACAGTCAGCGCAAGCACTGTCTTGCACGAGAGCTCACTGCTTCCCGTCATGCGAAAAGGAATGACCATGCATAGCAGCAAACGTAGCAAAGCCTTTACCGCCCATTTCGCTCCGTTGCCGCTGGCCGTCAGCATGGCGGCTGCCGGGATGGTTTCCGGATTCTTCAGTCCACAGGCACAGGCCCTGTGTACGACAGTCGGCTCCACTATTTCCTGTACTGGCATCACCGTAGGCCTGGTCACCTCGACCAGCGCCCTGACGGTCAACGTGCAGAACGGCGCGCAGATATATCCCGGCGTTATCGACACAGTCAACGCGGTGTCGCTCACCGGTACCGGCATCACCGTGAACAACGCCGGGCGTATCGACCCTTTGCTGCTGCCGGGCCTGGTTTCCCTGGCGTCCGGGCTTAATCTCAGCAATGCCGCGGGCAGCACGGTGCTGGTAAACAACCTTTCCACCGGCCAGATCATGGGCACTTCCAGCCTGCTCTCGGCGAACCTGCTGGGGCTTGGTGGGATTGGCCTGGTAGTGCAGAACGGCGCGGGCGGTACCACCACGGTGAATAACACCGGACTGATCAGCGGCACTGCGCTGCTTGGCGCCGCTGTACTGCCGGAAGACATGCCCGTGATCGCACTGCGTGGAGGTGCCAGAAACGTGCTGACCAACAATGCGTCCGGCATGATCACGGGCCGCGTGGCGATGCAAGCCTCGGCCGCAGGCAACACCTTCACCAACGCCGGTACGGTCACCGGCAGTATCAACCTGGGCGCCGGCGCCGGTGCTAACACCTACAACGCCATCACCGGCTCCGTGATGAGCGGCGGGGCGGGGGTGGGTGTCGATCTGGGTGTGCTCGGCGGCCTTGGCCTCGCCTACGTGCCGGCGGGCATCGTCAATGGCGGCACCGCCAACAACGGCAACACCCTCAATCTGCATAACGCCATCGGTGGCGGCGTCGGGCTGACGGGCTCTGGCACCATTGACGGCAGCAAATATATCAATTTCAGTAAACTGAACGTCACCAGCGGCACCTGGTCATTGACCAACCAGCTCTTTGCGGGCGGGACGACCAACCCTACGGTCGCGCTCAACGGTGGTCTGCTCAATGTGGACAGCACAGCTCTTACCGGAGCGAGCATTACTGCCAACGGCGGCGGCCTCGGTGCTGCAGTAGCGGGTGCAACGGTGAGCAACGGCATCACCCTCGGTGCCAATGGCCTGCTGGTCAGCAACGGCGCCAATGGCCTGACCCTGTCCGGCGTGCTCACCGGTGCCGGCGCCCTGACCAAGACCGGCACCGGCAACCTGACCCTCAGCGGCGCCAATGACTTCAGCGGCGGCACCACCCTGGCCGCCGGCACCCTGACCCTCGGCAATGCCGCGGCGCTTGGAGCCCAAGGCCTGAACGTGACCGGCGCCAGCGCCCTGGCGAACTCGAGCGGGTTGTCCGTGAACAATGCCATCTTGCTCAACGGCGCTAACCTGACGGTGAACAGCGGCGCTGCCCTGACCTTGGGCGGGGCGATCAACGGCACCGGCTCGCTGACCAAGACCGGCACCGCCGACCTGACCCTGAGCGGCGCCAACAACTTCGGTGGCGGCCTCAACATCAACGCCGGCAAGCTGGTCCTTGCCCACGCCGGGGCCACCGGTGGCGGTACCATCACTGCCGGCGTCGGCGGCACGGCGGCGCTGGACACCAGCACCGGCCAGACCCTGACCAACCTGATCCAGCTCAACGGCAACCTGACCCTGACCGGCAGCAACGACCTGACCCTGGTGGGCAAGATTTCCGGTACCGGCGGGCTGAGCAAGGCCGGGGCCAATACCCTGACCCTGAGCGGTGCCAACGATTTCACCGGCAACTCGACGCTGGGTGGCGGCACCCTGATCCTGCAGAATAATACCGGCCTCGGTAGCAGCCAGCTGACGCTGAGCGCCAACTCCACTCTTGATGCAAGCGGACTTTCGCTAGGCAACAACATCAACTTGGGCACCCGTAACCTGACCCTGACCAACGGCACCGCCACCTCTCTCGGCGGCGCCCTTAGTGGCACGGGTTCGCTGATCAAGAGCGGTGCTGGCGACCTCACCCTGGCAGGTCCCAACGCCAGCTACAACGGCGATGTCCTACTGACCAATGGCACCCTGGTCATTGCCAACGATGCCGCCATCGGCAACGGCAGCCTGCGCACTTCGGCCAATACCACACTGGACAGCGACGCCGCGCGCACCATTAGCAACAACGTCAGCCTGCTCGGCAACCTGAACCTGGCCGGGAGCAACGACCTGGCTTTGAACGGCGACGTTTCCGGCAGCAATGGCAGCCTGACCAAGAACGGCGCGGCCAAGCTGGTCCTCAATGGCATTAACACCTACACCGGCGGCACCCAGGTGACGTCCGGCACCTTGCTGGTCGGGGATAGCAGCCATGCATCGGCCCGCGTCGCTGGTCCGGTTTCGGTGTCCAGCGGCGCTTCGCTGGGTGGCTTCGGCACCGTGGCTGGCAACGTCGATGTGGCCTCCGGCGGTCATCTCGCTTCGGGCGCTCCGGTCGGGGTGTTCACCATCGACGGTGACCTGACCCTGCGCCAGGGCAGCCAGGCCGACTTCAGCCTGGGCGCCTCGAACGGATTCTCCACGCCAGGGGCCAGCCATAGCGTTTCGGTCTCCGGTAACCTGAATCTACTGGGGGCCCAGCTCAACCTGTTCGACGCGGGCGGCTACGGCCCTGGCCTTTATCGGCTGTTCGATTGGGGCGGTGCTCTGACCATGAGCAACGGAGGCCTGGTTCCACCGGCGGGGTCGTCCCTGCAGATCTTGACCGCCAACAAGCAGATCAACCTGATTAATGCGACCAACCTGTCCCTCAACTTCTGGAACGCCGACGGACTTGCGAGTGCCTCGCGGATGGGCGGCGGCTCAGGTATCTGGTCGCAGGCCGGAGCGAACTGGACGGATGCCACGGGCAGCGTCACCGCGTGGCGCAACCCCAATGATGCGTTTTCCATCTTTGGTGGCGCGGCCGGCACGGTGACCGTCGATAACAGCGCTGGCGCCATCGAGGCTCAGGGCATCCAATTCGCCAGCGATGGCTATCGCCTAGTCGGCGACAACCTGGCGCTGACCGGCACCACGCAGGGCGCTCTGGGCGAAGTGCGGGTCGGCGACGGTAGTCAGGTGTCGAGCGACTGGACAGCGTCCGTCGACAACGCACTGATCGGCGCCGGTATCGACAAGACCGGGCTGGGTACGCTGGAACTCAATGGCGCCAACACCTACACCCAGAGCACGCGTCTGAGCCTGGGCACCCTGTCGGTTTCCAGCGATGCCAACCTCGGCGCGTCTTCCGCCAATCTCGATTTTGAAGGAGGCACCCTGCGCGTCACCGGCACCAGCTTCCAGAGCACGGCGCGTAGCGTGGTGTTCGGTTCTGCCGGTGGCGGCATCGATATCGCCGACGCCAGCAACACCTTCAGCCTCGGCCAGGCACTCTCCGGCAGCGGCGCACTGACCAAGCTCGGTGACGGCACACTGGTATTGAGCGGCAGCAACAACTACAGCGGCGGCACACTGATCAGTGCGGGCACGCTCACCGGCTCGGCCGGCAGCTTCGGCAGCGGCGCGATCATCGACAATGCGGCGCTGGTGCTCGACCAAGTCAGTGACGCCACCCTGGGCAATGTCATTTCCGGCAGCGGCTCGCTGACCAAGACCGGTGCCGGCAACCTGACCCTGGGCAGCAACAGCTACAGCGGCGGCACACTGATCAGCGCAGGCACGCTCACCGGCTCGGCTGACAGCTTCGGCAGCGGTGCCATCACCAACAACGCACGCCTGATTCTCGATCAGGACAGCACCGCCAGCTTCGCCAATGTCATGTCCGGCAGCGGCAGCCTGGTCAAGCGCGGGACCGGCGTCCTGGAACTGGAAAGCGACTCCAGCGTCGGCGGCGGTACCCAGGTGCAAGGAGGGCGACTGGTCGTTGGCGGCAGCGCGGGTTCGAGCGCGCGCTTGACCAGTAACGTGGACGTCGCCAGCGGCGCTACGCTGGGTGGCCACGGCGTCATCGACGGCAATGTCACCCTTGTCAGCGGTGCGAAACTGGCGCCGGGCAATTCCATCGGCACCCTGACCGTGGATGGCGACGTGACCCTGGGTGCCGGCTCGATCCTGGAAGTCGAAAGCGCGCCGGATGGCAGCTCGGACCGGCTCATTTCCACCGGCGCCGTCAATCTGAATGGCGCCAATCTCAACGTACTCGCCGGTACGGGGAATTGGGCGCCCGGCACCTTCTACGGCATCATCCAGGCCGCGTCGCTCACCGGCAGCTTCGCCGCTGTCAGCAGCAATCTGGCGTTCCTCACCCCGGAGCTGGCTTACAGCGCCACCGGCGTGGAGCTGACCCTGGAGCGCAACGACGTCAGCTTCATCTCGGCGGGCCGTACCTACAACCAGCGCTCAGCCGCCGCCGGCGTCGAATCGCTCGCAACGGGCACGCTGTACAACGCCATCAGCTTGCTCACCGCCGAGCAGGCTCAAGCTGCCTACGACAATCTCTCCGGCGAACTGCATGCCAGCACCCAGGGGGCGCTGTTCGACGACAGCCGCTATGTGCGCGATGCCATTGGCCAGCGCCTGCGTGCAGCCCAGGGGCAAGCCTCCACCGACGCCATCCTGCACACTGACGCCGACAGTGGCATGACCTTCTGGTTGCAGGGCTATGGCGGCTGGGGCGACAGCAGCGGCAACAGCAATACTGCGCGCCTGGATCACGACAGCCGCGGCACCCTGCTGGGCATCGACCTGCCGGTGGGCGACAACTGGCGCGTTGGCGTCGCGGCGGGCTATGGCACCAGCAAGCTCGACGTCGACGCGCGCAGCTCCTCGGCCGAGATCGACAGCACCTCGCTGACCCTGTTCGCCTCCGGCCAATGGGAGGCCCTGAACCTGCGCGTCGGCGCCTCGCACGCCTGGAACGACATCGACAGCAGTCGCCACGTGCGGGTCGGTAGCCTCGCCGAGCACGACAAGGCCAGCTACGACGCCAACACCACGCAAGTCTTCGGCGAACTGGGCTACGCCATCGCCGCCGGCGACTTCACCCTGGAACCCTTCGCCGGTCTGGCACACGTCAAGGTCGACAGCGACAGCTTTAAGGAACACGGCGGCAGCACCGCGCTGCGTGGCAACAGCGAGCAGGACGAGGTGACCTACGGCACCCTTGGCCTGCACGCCTCCACGGCGCTGACCACAGTGGGCTCGGTGCCGCTCGCCCTGCAAGGCACGCTAGGCTGGCAACATGCGTTCGACGATCTCGATCCGAAGCGCCAGCTGTCGTTCGCCGGCGGCGACGCGTTCACTGTCAAGGGCACGCCACTGGCACAGGACACCGCGCTGGCACAGTTTGGCGTCACCGCGCAGGTTGCCAGCGGCACCACGGTGGACCTGGGTTATTCCGGGCAGTTCGGCGATGGCTACAAGGACAACGGGATTCGCCTGGGGCTAAACGTGAGCTTCTGAACAGGGACGCGTAGAGGACGCTCAAGCACCGGGACCTGGGCTTGCTGGAGGCTCTCATCTGAGATGAGAGCCTCCGCGCCCATTGGCCATCCAGCGCTGCAAGGTGCAGCCAACATTACTGAGAGCAACCTTAGCTTCGGGGCCGATGTCTGCTACCGACCCATAGCGGACGCCTAATGAGTGCTTTCAGATCAATGCCGTAAGATATGATTTCTATTTTCGCGTGTATGGAAGGGCCGGAAAATGGAGGGATTTTCAAACCTGTTATGGCAATGGTACGGCGCTGAGCAGGAGGCGAAAATTGCCGCAATTTCCAGGCTCGTTGGTGCGCTTGAGTTTCTTGCAGCAGACGCAGCGGTGCAGAGAGATATTGTTCCCGATTGCCCCATATGTGAGGCATGGTCGTCGCACATGTTGCTGGTTCATGATGCGATCAGTATCTGTGGAGCTGCTTTGCCCGATGAGATCAGGATTCAACTCGATCGAGTCTGGGAGCTATGCTCCGCGATAAACGAGTTAAACCTTCCTTGCCATGATCGAGATGTCTTTGAGCAGCAGCCATGGCAGCCGTTACGTGCGGCGGCCAGTTACATGCTTCTCCGGATGGGAGTGGTAGAAGTAAAAACATGTCTGGCCGAGTTGTCCCCGTGATTTTTCGGTGGATTGGGCGATGATTGTGCGTTTAGACATCCGCTTCTGGCCGGGTACCGAGTCAGTGGGGGCTTGCGGCAGTGAACCTGGCAAAGCGTGGGCGCTCACCATCCATAGTCATCCATGATGTTCTTGAACTGATTTGCCAGCTTCACTCGACATTCTGACTCGTGGGCACTGGACCAAGCCCCACCATAGGTGTCGCTCATGGAGCGGCAGAAATCGGCGCGGAACCGTTCCCAATGATCTTTTGCCGATGCAAGCCGGCTGGCCGAGTCTTTTTTTGGCTCCTGTTCAGCTTCTTTCATGAGTTGTTTGTATCTCTTATCCATATCCTCATTAGACTTTTTCCAGGCTGGATAGCTTTCGTTGGCGTACTCAACCATGGCGGGTTCTGCTGTCGAGTAAAGAGGTAGCGTTGCGACCAAGAGCAGCGGTATTCGGCGAACCGCTGCCGAGAAAGTGGGGCCAGTCGAGAAGCGACTAGCGCGAGCGCGTGGTGCAGGCATCTTTGTTCATCCTTGAGCGGCGGGCCTGGCATTGAGCATAGATGAGAGTCCGCTAATGGCCGTTTTCTGCCTGTCGCCTCTTCGGCGTGACTGGTCAAGTCGGATGCTAACGGTGGTCAGCGGCAATGCAATTGGGCAGTCAAGTGCGATGCAATTACGCACACGGGCGATTGAGTCCTAGTTTCAATGCTTGCTTCTGCTCTCAAAGGCACTGCGGCGAGAGCAAACGGTGAATAGCATTCACGTGGTTTAGCATTTGATTGCTCCGTTGGCTTACGGCTCCAAGGAAGGGATATGGAAAAAAGAAAGCTCACTCGACGCGCGCTAATCATCGCCTGCGCATGTGTTGTCACGGACACTGCACTCGCAAGGGGCGGCAGGGGAGGTCGAGGCTGACCGGTGCGACCAGTGCCAAGAAACATACTTGCCACACTTTGCAATTACCTCCGAGCCGCAGTGTTGGCAGATACCGCGTCGCTTCGGGGTGGGAGGTGTGCGGACACCATTGACGTTGGCGTACTTCATTGAGGCCCCTGAGGCAGAGTGGAGCTCGGCGGATTGCTTAGCGTCCCTTAGCTAAGCAGGTGCCCTCCTGACCCTGATAGCTGAAATCGGCAAAAGTGCTCACCCCGATGCGCTCACCTGGCTCTATACCCTCTGCGGGGGCAGAGGGTACTGGCAGTAGCGATGTGAGGAGCCAAGATCTGCTCGCACAATGCCGATCAAATGGTGCGCGGCTCGAATCACTCGGGTTTTGGGTATTCAATCAGGTCAGCAATTGCTGCATGAACGCTGGAGGTTGGATGCACTGATCCATTAAACCAGTCCGGCAAAATCGCTCTGTTTTTGGGGTTGAATCGCACCTGTGTCATGAACGCGTCGTTGCCCGTTCTCAGTGAGCGAGCGCGGGTACTCGAGTGAGCGTTCCATTCTGCAAAGCTACCCAGTGGAGTCATCGACGGGGAGGCGAGGGGGGGGGTACTTGTCCACGCAAACCTGTCGTCAACTGAGCAGTTCCCTAGCGTCTCGCACTCGGGGCTAACAGAGCAGAGTGATCGCCCTGCGAAGGCAGGCTGAGAGTCAATCGTTCCCCATTGCAGTGCATTGATCGCTCGCTGTTGGTCGGCTCTCAGCGGGGCTATGAAGCTATTCTCAATGTATCGTGCGTCCTCCGGGTCAATCAGGAACATGAAGTACTTGGCGCGAGCATGGAACGCCCTGGAGAAGCCTGACTGCTTCACCACTCGCTCTGTCATGGCAACATTCCCCATGTCCAAGCGTTTTCCGCAGAGCTTTGGCAGCGGTGACTGAAGGGGATTGGGATAGAGCATGACTTTGACTTTTGAGCTTGAGATGCCGAGGTTCTTGTCTAGGGTCTGGCCAATATCAGAGTAGAGATTCGACATGTTTTCCTGAGAGGCTCTGGCTCCGTCCTTTGGGTTAATGACGTTTAGAACTCCTCGCAAGATCGATAGCCACCTTTGCTTGGCGGCATCGTTGGACTCTCCTGCGACCTTCAAGAGCACGTTGCTCGAATCTGACCAATCACTTCGGTAGATCGACTTAGGTACCAGCCCCCAAGTCACTACTCCGGCGAAACCGACATCGTTGCCACCGAAAGCCATCAAAACCTCGTCGACAGGTTGGAGGGCTTTGCTGCAAGCGTCGACCTTTACTACCCCGTAGTACTTGCGGCTACCGAGCGCTGTGACCTCATTTCGGTACTTCACTGTCCCTCCACGATGAGGTGTCTCAGGACACAAAAGGTGGAGGGCAGCGTTCAGCTGTGACTTGTTGAGGGCTTTTTTATCGAGCTCGGCCTCTTCGCGCGGTTGGCCCGCGACTCTTGGGGTGAGCTCCAGATAGTTACCTCCATCGCGACTGTCCCAGATCCGCACGCGATTGGAGATGTCATCGGCAGGAGGGTTGATTTGAGCGCGGAAGAAACCGTCGTAGGCCTCTGCACCCGAACAGCTGAAGGACGCGAATCTGACAACCATGTGCGGATCAGAAGCCGCGATCTTCATCGCATACAGAGACTGCCAGGAGAGAAGTGAGCGGTGACAGGTAGTGTCCCACCAGTCTGCTCCGCTCGAGAATCGCCAACCAGCCATGTTGCGAGAGCTCAGGATTTCGCTGCCTTTCTCAAGTCCTTGCGTTGAAGCATCTGTGCCGACTGCTGCTCTATCGGGGTTACCCTCGCCACTCGCGAAAGAGTCCCCGAACGCAAGGATGGTACGGGTTCTGATGAAGACATCGGTCTTTCCTTCGTCCCCCTCAGAAGGCACAACCGTGAGCTTCATCTTCACTGATTCGGGCAGGTCGATCTTGATTTCGTCCTCACATGGTGCAGATTTTCCGTACTGCTTTCCGTCGACGAACCAGGTGCATTGAGCACCGAGCGGCACCCCACTTACTACGGGGATGATCGTGTGCTTTCGCCTGAATAGAGCTGCCTTCTCGTACAACCCCGTAGCAGGGTTCCACAGGGTCTCGGAGGTCTTTGGCAGCAATGCCCTAAGGCTTGTTGCGTCCTGTGATGCGAGAAATTGAGCGGCCGACATGCCTGGCGACCACGCGGCTTTGATTTTTTTGAATGCCTCCGTTCCTCTAAAGAGGGGAAAGCCGTTCTCTACCGACCAAGTCAACTCTGTAGCAAGCGAGGGAAGAGACGCAGCTAGTCCAACCACCAGTAGTAGTGCGCGCATCGCGAATCCTTTCGTAAGCGTTGGGGGAGGCAGAGGCGATCGGCATTGGGTTGTAGGTAGTGCCGTCCGAAGCCTCTGTCGGTAGGATTTTTCAGGACTGGGCGCCCGCTAGCGCACTGCCTTTACATTTCCAATGGTTCGGATGGCTTGTGCCAGTCCCAAGGCGCGTCCTACGCAGGAGATCTGGATGCGCTCAAAAAGACCCGTATCGCTGGAGAACTGAACCTCCTCGTAGCGGACTACTGGCAGCTTGCGGTTGTTCTTGAAGCGTTTGTCTGGCCCACCTTTCTTGTTCACAAATTTCCAGGTAGTGCTGACGATCTCGGAGTCCTTTGGAACGGCCCCGTCCTCGATGAAATTGGTAGTTGAGATGTCCACTCGCAGGTTTTCATAGGACACGGCGCCCACGCCATTGGGTTCGAAAACAAGCACCTTGTCGGGAAAGAAGTAGAGCGTCTGGCGACCTACAGGAATGCTTGGCGTGGCGACGTTTGTCTTCACAAAAGGTGGGTTCTTAAGTGTCAGAGCTATGGAGCCCCTGGTTACCAAGTGACTGGCGCCGGCGTGATACTTGCTGTCCAGTACCTTCCCTTTGGCCTGCAGATGCCAGGTGGCCCGACAGCTTCGTACCCCGTCAAAAGCAGCGTGTAGTTGCTCGACGAAGTTGGCGTATTCCGACTCAATGTCATAGAGCATCACTGTCGTCTTTCGCAGTAGATCCCAGTAATAGGTCGCTACTGTTAGCAGTCCTCCAACGATTAGAGCGGTGAGGCCAGCCCAGGGAGGGAGCTGCTTATTGGCTAGGAGGATGTACACGCCAACCGTCAGCGCGGCAGCGAGGGGCCAGAGGCGAAAGCGTTTGCGCTTGGCATTGAGCTCGTCGACGAGCGCTTGAGACGAGGAGTCCACCATTAGCCCGATTTCGCCACTTTCAATTTCCTGTAGTGGCGCATGTGTGGTTGATCGGGGCTCTATGAGTTCTGGTGCTGGAAGGCGCGTTGGTTTTGTCCGCGTAGCAGCGGGTGCTGAGGGGGACAGGGTCTGTCGGTAGTAAAGCCCTCCGCGGCCCATATGGATGTAGTTGCCCCTCGGGCCTGTGCCAACTCGAAGTCCTTTGATGCCGGCAGAGACGCCGATTCCGGATTTCGACAGGTTGAATTTGAACGGGCCAACTCGTACTGACTTTCGAACATACAAACCCATGTTCCCTCCGGGCCTGGCGACTGGTTGCTTGCGGTGAAGCCTCCCTCCACCGCATGGTCTTTATTAGGGAGGCAACGCAGTGCCTCATCCGATCGAGAGGTTGCTTAGGTGAACAGCTTGTCGATCTCGCTTTGGATCCGCGCTCTGGTTGATGCAGATACTTTGCTCACTCCTAGCTCGCGGGCCATGGCGTAAACCAAGTCATCACCCACGAGGCTTTGGTCTGCGAACGAGCGCGCCAGTGCGAGGAGCTCGAGGCTACAGATCTCATCGATTGGGCGGATGTTGTCTGCGTCTGCCGGCTGCCGATACGCGATGGCTTCGCGGTTCGGTAAGCGGCGGGGCCAATAGAATTGCCCTGCGTCCTCTTCAACCTTGCTGTATTCGCGATCTGCGACGCTCACGATTCGATCGCGAATGCGAGAACCCGTCCGAGTCCACCCATGCACGCGGGCTATCCGGCGCGCGAGCGTGGAGTCGAGGATCGGGCCCTCTTCTTCGATCACGTGCCTGATCATCATGCCCAGGACAGCGTCGTAGCTTGTTTCGAGGAAGGCGTCAGGATCGACACCCTCAACTGCGCTTAGCGGGTCGCTTTCACGATAGGAGGCGAAGGCTGTCGATGAGCGAGTCGAGTCATTGTCCGAGCGTGCATAGCGCAAGCTTGGAAGTTCATCTTCTTCTTGAGAAGAATCGGAGTGGGCTGTGGGAGAGGACTCCAACTTCTCAGGTTCAGGCTTCCCACTGTGGAGCTCAATGACGTTGTCGTTGCTCGAAATCTCACTTGCTGCGGCGATGGCAGCGAGCTGCTCTTGAACTTCACGTGCTGCACGTTGCTGCCTGCTGTCGACTAAGAGTGCCTCAAGACGCTCGTGGATTTTCTGAGCCGTCCCTAGAGCGTCAATCCACCAGTCTGTCGACCAGATGCGAAGAATCTCCCACCCCAGTCCTCTGAGTACCTGCTCACGCAGCTTGTCCCGATCACGAGCTGTAGCGCTGCGGTGGTAGGTAGCTCCATCGCACTCCACGCCAGCGAGGTATCTACCAGGAGCGTCGGGATCGACGACGGCCAGGTCAATTCGGAACGAGGACACGCCGACCTGAGTGACAACTTGCCACCCTTTGAGGCGCAAGGAGTTTGCAACGGCCTCCTCGAACGGGCTGTCGTAACCACCCAAGCTTCCAGTATCGATCTCTGCGAGTGCCCGGGCGCCGCGGTCGGCAAATTCAAGGAAGTGTTTGAGGTCGCGAACGCCGAGCGCCTGAGTACGGGCGAGATCGATTTTCTCAGCACGGAGAGTACTGAATACTCGCAGTTCATGACGGGCCCGTGTGACAGCAACGTTGAGCCTGCGCTCTCCGCCAGTTCGATTGAGCGGGCCGAAGTTCATTGCGACGTTTCCTGCGGCGTCAGGGCCATAGGTGATCGAGAAGTACATGATGTCCCGTTCGTCACCCTGCACGCTTTCCAGATTCTTCACGAAGACGGGCTCTAGCTCGCTCTCCGAGAAGTAGCTTTCGAGTGTGGGATCTTTTCTACGCTCAGTGTCGAGCAGATCCTCGATCAGCTTCTGTTGCTCGCCGTTGAAAGTCACAACGCCAATCGTCAGCTTGCTCTCGCGGAATCCAGGGCTGCGCAGTCGGCCCAGCAAGTCGTTGACTAGCGCTTTAGCTTCTGCCGGGTTAGTACGCGCGGAGCCTTTCTCGTACACCCCATTGACGACGTGAAGGCTGACAGCACGATCGTTGGTAACAGGGGAGGGGAACGTCACCAGCTTGGAGTCGTAGTACCTCTGGTTCGAGAACGCGATCAGGCTCTCGTGCCGGCTACGGTAGTGCCAGTTCAAATTTCTAATCGGTAAATTGGCGCTGATGCACTCATCCAAAATGCTCTCGAGGTCAGCCTCGACATCAGCATCATCCTGAGTGGACTCCGCTCGGTCGAAGAAAGAAGTTGGCGGAAGTTGTTTAGGGTCGCCAACCATCACCACCTGCTTGCCGCGGGCGATTGCGCCAATCGCATCCCATACCGGAATCTGCGAAGCCTCATCGAAGATCACTACGTCGAAGACGCTCGAGTTTGCAGCCAAGTACTGGGCAATGGAGAGCGGGCTCATCAACAAGCATGGGGTTAGCTTGGTCAGAGCGTCGGGGATTTTCGACATCAACTCACGTAGAGGAAGGTGGCGCGTTTTCTTCGTGATCTCATGTCGCAATACGCCCCATTCCGAGCTCTTGCTTACCGAGTCTTGAGTGGGCAATTCGGCGCAAAGGCGGGCACGTAGCAGGTCTCGAGTGAGGGAGTTGAAACGATCGTCGAGCTCGCGGAAGTCACGGATCCGCTGCTCGTGCTCGACGCTAACGAACGTGCGTATGACCGGCTCATTATCAACGGCCGTATTCAACCACCAGTGGGCATAGTTCGTCTCAAAGGTCTTGCGTACCGATCCTTGCAATACGTGACCGGCTCTCAGGGCTTCGACTAGAGGAAGCAAGCCCAGTGCAGTTGCTTCATCGCATGCTTTTTTCCATGCGCACCAAGCATGCAGGCCGTTGGCGGATTGCACCAGCTGCTCACACTGCAGGTGTTGTTGGTTGAGCTCTTGCTCCGCAAAACTTGCTGCGTCAGCGTCGAGGAACTGCCCAGCGTCGACGAGCTTCTGCACCTGGGTGCTGTACTTACTTAACGATTCCAGCAGCTCTGTTCCTGCTCGAGCCAGCTGTCCTTCTGGTTCTAGCAGGGCATTAGCATCGCCAAGCAGGCGGCTGAGTGCTGATTTAACCCCTTCAACATGCTCTGGTGTTTGGACAAGGGCCGAAATAGCTCCAGCCAAGTGGGCGTGGAATTTGAGCACACGAGAAACAGCCTCTTCCTTCGTATGTAATCCCAGCCAAAGGCCGGCGGTCTGCTCGCGCAAATCCACCAGATCGCTCAACTCCCGCTCAACTGCTTCGCGCTGGCGGAGTGTCTTCAGCTCGCCGAGAAGTGACTCTCCGCAAGATCCATTAGCAACGAGCTCATGTTCGTCCTCCAGACTTCCTTCCTGCGGGACGGCTCGTCGTGCGCGCTGGAACGTCAAGGCCGCTGCTAGTGTCTTGGACTGTGTCTCCAGGCCGTCCCAAAGTGTTCCCGTGGCAGTGCTGAGCTGTCCTAAGCCGGAGATGTCGGCTTCAACAGTACGCACTTCTCGCATCTGCTCTAGAGCTTCTTTCAGGGCTACTCCAGCATGGCCTTGGGTGATGAGTTCAAAACCCTGGTCAGACCATGGGCGGCCTTCGACTGAGCCTGCAAGTGCTGCCTGCAGGCGCATGACCACGGCGAGAAGTGCGGGATCGGTCTTCGAACCCTTCCAAATGGCGCTGGAGTGCTGGCCCGGCTCAAGTGCGTCCAGACGAGCCCGAAGCTCACGTATCTCTATCCAGCGCTGAAGCTCATCGGTAACAGCTGCGGTAGAAGGCGATGTTTGGGTGCTTGCGACTTGTGCTCGAATTCTGCGTTGGGTGAGCCAGGACTTCGGCCAGAATGATTTGCCGGCTTGCTCCCATTCACTCAGCAAAGCTCGCACATCCAGGGCCTCAATTGCTTCGGAGTAGCCGACCGAAAGAGCTTGAGTGACACGATCGAGCTCGCTGAACACCTCTAGACCTTGGTTCAGCTGAATCATTGTCGCTATCGGCCAAGGCTGTGGAAGCCTAGATTTAAGCTCCAGATGCCTCGCGAGCAGGCTGAGCCCCCGTTGGCAATCTTCGATTGTGCTAGCCGTCCAGCACGCAGGTAGTGCCTGATTGAGAGCACGGTGCTGTTCAACAAGTTTGAGACCGGCCTCCAGTCGCTGACCAATTGCCCGTGCATCCGGACGCAGGACGAAGCTCCAGTTTTGCCCTGCGGCGAAGGGAAGGATCTTTGCCAGGCCGGCAAGCCCTTTTAGCGTTCTTGCATTGACCGACAACGTCGGTAGGCCGGACGCTGTTGAATAGCGTTCAGCGGCGTTTTGCGCTACGCGAATGGCAGGCCCCAGTTCGCGGGCTGCGTCTACGACTTGGTGCTGCCAGGTGGGCGACCAGTCGTTGTTTCCAATAAGTTGGAGAGGGTGTTGGCTTAGGGAGTTAAAACCTACCGCCTGGGCGTTTACTTCCAAACGGTCAGCGATCTCCCGCATTTCGAGCAAATCAGCGGTTTGGTGCTGTGTATGCGATGTCCAGGCAAGGTTGATCGGGGCTATATCCTGATTCGTGCTCACCACGCCGATAGCGTTATAGATCGTGTACCCATTGGGGTACCGCTCGTGGAGCCGCTCTACGTAGCGATTCAGAATTTCGCGATGCCCCTGCAGGCGTTGGGCCTCAACCTGCCAGGTCGTTGCATCCGCTGTGCCGCGGGCTTCCCACGCGGAGTGCAATTGCGAAAGGACTTCGGTTTTCTTTGACTTGTTCGAGTGGACTTCAAGGCAAAACTCACCCAGGCCCACTTCCCGCAGGCGCCGATACACAACGTCCAGGGCTGCGATCTTTTCCGAGACGAACAGCACGCGTTTCTGTTGCGCAATGAACTGGGCAATCATGTTCACGATCGTCTGGCTTTTACCGGTACCTGGCGGCCCGATCAGCACGAAGTCTCGACCTTGCGCCGCCGACAGTACTGCAGAGAGCTGCGAAGAGTCGGAAGGGAGCGGGCAGAAAACTTGTTGCGGGCTGTACTGAGAGTCGAGCTTTCGCTCTTCCGGGAACGTGCCGCTACTACCGCCCTCGAATGCGTCGCGGGGGGTATCCAGCAGGTGCTTGACCACTGGGCTCTGGCGGAGGGCCTCAGAGCGCTCCGAGAGATCTTTCCACATCAGGTACTTCGCAAACGAGAACATCGAAAGCACGACGTCCTCGCTGACTTCCCAGCCCTTGATGTCCTTAACTGCTTGGCGAACCGTTTTCCATATGAGTGCGACATCGAGACCGGACTCGTCTTTCGGGAGCTCGCCTTCACCTATGCCAAGATTTAGCTCGAAGTCTTGGCGGAGCATCTCCTGCAGAGTTGGGTTAAAGCGCGGTTCGTCGTCATGAATAACCAGCGTGAAGCCCGCACGAGCGCTCTTTCGCTCAAGCGTTACCGGTACAAGAATCAATGGAGCTCGGTAGCGCTGGCTCTCCTTGTCCTCTCGTGTCCAAGTCAGGAAGCCCAGTGCCAGGAAGAGAGTATTGGAGCCGCCTTCCTGCAGATTTGTTCGCGCTCCTCGATAGAGTTCGGTGAGGCGTGCGTCGAGCTCCGTAGCAGGTAGTCCTACGAACACTTCGTTACGCTTGAGCGCATCCAGAGCATGCTGACGCCGGAGGTCTTCGCGTTCACGCTCTTCATGCAAAGCTTGGTCACGCGGATCAGCACCATCCATTAAGTCTGGACGCGTGTGTAGCTTCAACTGCTTCCCGCTGGCGAGGATGTCCTCCAGAGCTGCTGCATCTGGGGCTTCTAGCCGAACTGCTTTCTTCCCTGCTTTGAAGTTGAGAAGGTTGTTACGCAGCGACAGATCGAGGAGCTTTCTCTGCCAGCGTGCGAGGCGATCTTTCGGATCCAGCGAGGCGATATCGACTTCGACCGGAGCCTCATCAGGTAGGTCAGGAGGCAAGTCGATGAGAAGCTCCGGCTCGACCAGGCTCTGCTCCTGTGCTTGGCTGGCGAGTGCAGGAGTTGCCTCCGCGCTAGCCAGGGGCTTGATCCGTTGCAGGCGTGCACGTCGGATGTCTAGGGCAAGCTCGAAGTCTCGTTCCTGGCCTTCAGCCAGATGCTGGGTGCCACGTTCTATTGCGTAAGAAAGCGGCGGGACGCTTGGCTGAGTAATCAGCGTGGTCTCAAACAGTTTCAGCTCATTGAGCTTGATGCGTTTGCGTAGAGCGGTAATGTCATCGACGGTGCTGTTTGAAAACTCCTCGGCCTTGAGCCAGAAGCCTGCAAACGCGTGCCCACGTGTGAAGATCAGAAGAGGGTTAAGGCCTGCTTGCTCCAGCGCTGCGCAGAACAGCAATGACAGATCAAAGCACGTCGCCAACCCACTCTCCAGGATATGGCTAGGGCTACGTACCTTCTGGCCAAACTGCTCAAAGCTGGAGGGGGGGAGTGCGTAGTCAAGCTTAAGAGCGGCGACAGCAGCCCAGATTGCAGAGGCGATTTCCCACGCGTGTGCTGACCCTCCGGCGTATCCATTGAGTGCAGGGTTCTTGTCCTGCGATCGCAGCAATTCAGCGGCTTTCTTCAACAAGCGCTCGACCGCCATGTCATTGGGCTGCACAAATGCCGCCGTCATGTCGGGGATATGCGAAAGGCCGCCCCATTGATTACGCGGTAGGAGTTCTAGATCAAGCTCAAGGCGGGCAACCTCTTGGAGGGAATCATCGCCGTTGCCCTTTGCTGTCAGGAGAAAGGTGACGGATGCACTCTCAGCTTCTGTCAGCTTTGCGAGCATTGCGCCGTCGATTTGCAGGTCGAGCCCGGGTATGGGGAGAAATGTACCTGGGGCTAGCGAATCGATATGCCAAGTCTTGGTCTTGAAGACGATCGGGTCGGAGAGAAGCTTGAGTTCAAGGCCGCTGTATTTCTGATCAGTATCGTTGACCAGGCGCAGCTCTCGGATCACCGGTACCGAGTTCTGGAAGTCGGCTAGGTTCAGCTTCCCGACCAGCGTGGCCTGAATGCGAACTGTCTTTATTGGGGCAGACTCAACTGCCTGGACGGTGGCCTGTGAGTCTTGAGGCAGCGCACTATCCGGCTGCTCGATAACGTCGTCATTCATGCCGATCTCCTTGTCCAAACCTAGCCAAACGGCGAGGTTTCGGAAGACTCTCGAACCGGACAGTCCCCGGCGCGCGCTTCCATGCATCGCGTCATCCTATCGGCTGACACTTATGATGGCGAGTGGCCAATGTGTCGAGTTGACGAGCTGCATTGCTAAGGTGATCTAGTTAGGGAAATCGGAAATAGAGGAATAACGCAGAGAAAGCGAATTGCGCTGAGCGAGCATCTGGGCAGATGTCATGGGTTGAACAGGTTTTGCTCAAATAAGTGGCATGTCATCCATCCCATACGGTGGATCGTATGTGCCGTGCCAGCCCACCAGTACTCGCTCGAATGCGTCAACGTAATACCTTGATCCTCTGAGGATCTCGAGCGTCCCGCCGGCATATGCAACGTAGAGATTTTCGGCAGCTCGACGCTCAGTCGCATCATTCCACGCATGGCTACTCGGGAGCACGTCCGGATCGCTCGGGGCTGACCATAGTGATTCTTCGTCGACATGTGCTCTGCGGAGTAGGGCCACGATATTCGAATGGCCGTGTTTTTCTGCAACCTCGGCAGGGCTCTCTCTGGTTACAGAAAGTGCTGACACGGCTGCCCCAAGGCGAATCAATTCTAGGCACGCCTTCTCGTGCCCGAAGTAGGCGGCTTGATGTAAGAACGTCCAGCCGGATGTTTCTTTCTGAAAGCGACTGGAGCGCCGAGCAACTGCTGGGGCATCTGCCCAAAGTGCCATGACGTCCTTCCAGCGGCCGCTCTTGGCCTCTTGGTAGGCGGCTTCAATACGATTGGCTAATCCGCTCACAGCGCTGCTCCTTCAGAGGAGTTGGATGGACGAGGTTTGTCGGTAGAGCGACGTTGTACCGGTGTCTCTGACGCTAGCGAGGACTCTCCAAGCCCGGGCCTGCCTACGGGACGCATCTGATCAGGTATAAGCCGGCGAGATAGAGGGGCTGGAGCATCTACGCTATTGGCGCTGTGCGCCGTGGGCGAGGACGCTTCAGGCCCGCCCGAATCGGGTCAAGTCCTTATCCGTATTGCTGAACATCATGTTCACCTGGCGCTCTCGCTTCAGTTGACCGAGCGTCGCAAAAAAGCAGGGTTCGCAGAGGTGTAGCTCATAGCGCTCGCATTGGTGTATTGATGGTGCTTTCCAGGCTGCGCCAAGAGTCGCGAACTCCTGCTGTACGTTGACACAGACGTCGCAGGAGACTGACGCAGTTGATGCTGCATTGTTCATGTCTGGGTACCTCCAGATGAGCTCGGCCACCAGACTGATGCCCATCTCAGAAAGCCTTGCCTGATCAATCTTGATCCTGTTTGTCGAATGGAGCAGTGGCATAGAAGGTAGCGGACTGAAGTACTTTCCACTTGTTGTAGTAGGCCGGCCGACTGCAGTCGACGCCTTCGGTTCCCACCTTGTTGTAGACCGCGCTAGACCGTCGAAGGTGGTACGCGCATCCGGTGACTTCGATGTAGTTCCCGTTGGAGGACAGGATCTCGAAGTGGCTTGCCACCCGTAGATCTTCCGTTTTCTCCTTTCCAGGAATGGAGAAGTGCACTCGGAACGTCGCCCAGTCTTTGTAGCCTGAAATCGTGCCGCGCGGCCATTTTGCTTGTGGTATCTCGTAGGTACGAGCATTGATCTCTGGATGATTTGAATGGCATGCAAGTGGACAGTGCCGGCGCCCGAGCACACTTGAAATTCAACCGGTTTTACCTCCAATTCGGCGCCATCTAGGAGGACGCCGGTGCCGGCTCGCTCCATGAAGTGATCAAGGGCTGCCTGAGGGGAACTCCAACCTACAGTCACTCACCAGCGCTTGCTCAATTCATCGACCTCGCCCATATGACTGTAGGAGAAGGCACTATCAGCAAGATCAGGTCGCTGTGCCACCATGCTCCGCAAGCCGTACGGTCTGAGGCCGGATGGCCACAGCTAGGCGAAACCTGGCTGTGGCCGAAACAGCTCCGCGAACGACTCGGCTCTGCGCTATGGAGAGAGGTTCTTTCCCTGATCCGCGTTGTGATAGACCGCAGGGAACGTCAGCAGACGGATGATCTTCTGCAGCTCGTCAAGGCTAATCATGTGGATTTTCCATTCTGGCGGCACGGAGAACTCGAACAGCTTGGATGCCAATTCTTGCTTCAAGAGGAACGGGTAGACCTTTAGCTCTCCGTCACTGATTGCGCAAATGACTTTCCAGTAGCGAGAGGGAATTTTGATCTTTTCGGTGCCTTCAAAAACCTCGTCCTCATCAGCAAGGATCGGGCCCGCAAAAATACACAGTCGTCCCGCTCTGGATTGCCCGCCAATCAGATTTTCGAGCTGCCCCCAAATGCCGGCATCTGTAGATCGGTTGAAGCCCTTAACTTGAGGTGAGCAATTGGTGACGTGATACGTGTCACCGTTGGCACGCTGAATTTCCGAGTACTCGCTACCCCAACATACGTCGTCCCGGCGCACTAAATGCCCCTTGTCGAACGCTTGGTTATCGTTCGTGTAGAAGCTATCAGGGATCTGATGCTCTGCAGCGATGCGGATATCCAGCACCCATTTCTCCTGATCATTTTTTCCCAACCCACCCAGCGGCTTCCTGGCATAGGCTTGGCTCGGATCAGGCGTTCTTGCTGATTTGCTCCAATCCACGTTGGAGGCGGTGAAGATCGCTAGTTTTCTTTCTGCGTGCAGGACGACGGTGAAGTGTTCATAAGGAATCAGATACTCAGAGGAGTGCACCATCGTCGCTGCTTGCTTCTCGTCAACGAGATCTGGAAGGGGAGTGGGCACATCTAGGAAATTGGCATTAAATCCAGCGCGATTGGTGTAATCACGGTCGACTATAGGTTCTTTAAGACCTTCGAATGCCCCGCCTAGCAGTGAGGATGAGAGGACAGTCCTCACTCCAACAGTGTCATTGAGCTCGAGAACCAACGTTCCAATCTCTAGTCGTCCAGCATTAATTTGCGCGCTTGCCGGCCCTGCCGGAGCCATTACCTTTTCGCCAGCATTGCTCCGGCTGTAGGCGGTGGAGAGCACATCACCACCTTCCATTGCAGCTTGTAGCTCGGTTAAGAATTCGTCTTTTTTCGCGTCTGCTAGAAGCGAGGCGCAAATACTGCTAACACGGACTCCTTCGTTAGCGATCCAGATAATTAGGTCTTCATCTACTCCAGCCAGCGAGTCAGTCTTTTTGCCATTCTTGAGAACGTAAAGACCATCTCCGTCCTGCTGCGCTTTGCCCGAATGATGGAGTGCCACCACTTGGAAGCTGTCGTTAAGGACTGCCGCGCCGCTGGAGCCGGGAGCTGTGTCACTCATGTACCAAAGGAAGTTTGGATCGGACGCGTCGATGCACTGATTCTCTCGGATTGCCCATTGACGGAATGCGCCACCAGGGTGCTGGACGATGCTCAACCATTCCTTTTCGACAACCTTTCCGGTACGAGCTAGGAGGCGGTGAAATCCGAAGGAGGAAAGCTTGGCGTTACCGTCCAATGACGATGTTTCGACGGCGACGACTGCGTAATCTAAGGCTTGGTTCGAGTGGAAATACAAGTCGGGGCGAAGCTTGAATTTATGCGACTGCTCGGGTTGCCCTGCGATCCCCAATCGATAGTTAAACTCCGCGAGGCTAGGTGCGGCATCGTCTTCGACGCCGAATACGTGATGGTTCGTGAGCATCAGGCGTGGAGATACCATGAAGCCGGTCGCCCAACCTTTCGTGGCGCCAAAGTCATCTCTAAGCTGTATGCGGCAGACAGGTCTTCCTGCAATCAACGCACGCTCAAAAAAGAACTCGTCGACTAGGTCGTTGGTACCGAGTATTCGCTCAAACTCTGTGTCAGATGGCTTGGCTCCACCAGCAAAAAGAAAGCTTTTCCTCGTATCTGATATGTGTCTACGGAGTAGCTGAGTTGTCGGGAATCTCAGCTCCTGTTTGACCTCGATGTTTTTCAATACCTGGGGAGTACGGCTCTTGCTTCTCTCCAACTGCTCCTCTGTGGTCATGCGCATTTTTCCCCTCCTTGCCTTAGGCAATCCATTTGCGGCGGTTCAACGCAGCCAGCAGAGCGTAGTCGAGCGAAGGACGAGACTTAGGCCCGCTTCGAATAAGCTCTAGAACTGGCGCGAGGGTCGGTGATGACCTTGCTACCGCACACCCCAAATTCGCATTTCGGTTGAAGGGCGTCTTCATTCATGTGAAGGATGGTGCACCAGAAAATGACACAGTGATCGCCGTCGCCAATGATGGCCGATATCGACCCTTTGCGGTCGTTCGTGAGAGGCAGAGTCCGGCCAAAAGCGGACGTTCCGTCTCCATGGCATGAGGGATTAGTCAGTGACTTCGCATGCTGGTCCTGACCGGCTCCCCCCCCTGGGGAAGTCAGATCGAACGCTCTCGACGCTTCCTCAGGTACATGCTCTCCCTCGAATAGAGCCGTTCTAATAAGCTCCATATATATCTTCAAAGTTGCTGGGCTGACGTCCGGTCAGCTATCGCACCGAGCCGCAAACCAAGGTATGGCCGTGCGATACCCATGGACGATGGTGGCGACAGCGGCGCGCGAATAGGGTTTGCCTATCGACAGCAAGGCTTTCGAGCAGGTGGTCTTCACGCTCTCAGCATTGCGGGTCGGTCGCACTCGCCGCATGAGCGGTATCCTGATGAGAGCTTTCAGCATGACCGAAGAAACCAAAGGAACCACCCGCCGAACACTCATGAGCGCTGGCTTGGCGGCCGCCACCCTGGCGGTGGCGGTGCCGGCCCTGGTGGGCCAATCGAGCAGAACCCAGGCCGCCACAGCGAAGACCAATCGCGGCGCGAGCCAGGGCTCGGGCTATCTTACCCTGCGTGACGGCGCAAGGCTGTTTTACAAGGACTGGGGCAGCGGCCCGATCATCGTTTTCCACCACGGCTGGCCACTTTCGGGAGACGACTGGGATAACCAGATGCTGTTCTTTCTCTCAAGGGGCTACCGTGTAATCGCCCATGATCGGCGTGGACACGGGCGTTCCTCGCAAACGGCCGAGGGCAACGACATGGACACTTATGCAGCCGACGTGGCCGAACTGATGGCGCATCTCGGAGTGAAGAACGCCGTCCATGTTGGTCATTCCACCGGTGGTGGCGAGGTGGTCCGCTATGTGGCGCAGCACGGTATCGGCCGCGTTGCCAAGGCAGTACTGATCGGCGCCGTCCCGCCACTGATGCTACGCACGCAGAAGAACCCTGGCGGACTTCCGCTCAAGCTCTTCGACAGCTTCCGCGAGGCGCTCGCGACGGACCGCGCGGGATTCTACCGCGAGGTAGCCGAAGGTCCGTTCTACGGCTTCAATCGGCCAGGGGCGAGGATTTCCCAGGCGGTGGTCGACAACTGGTGGCGCCAGGGCATGAGTGGCGGAGCAAAGGCTCACTACGATTGCATCGAAGCCTTCGCCGAAACCGATTTCACCGAAGACCTGCGACAGATCCGAGTGCCAACCTTGGTGATGCATGGGGAAGATGACCAGATGGTGCCCATCGACGACTCAGCGCGCCTGACTATCAAGCTGCTGCGCCATGGGACGCTCAAGACCTACCCCGGGCTATCCCATGGCATGTGCACGACCCATGCGAAGATCATCAATGCGGATCTTCTCGCCTTCATTCAGAAGTGACTCGCCAAGGCGCGGCTCGAAGGAGTTCTCTTCGAGCCGTTTCAGGCGTTGCTTGTCGCTTCATGCCTCGGCCAGGTGGATCGGTACGACGAATTGCACCACCGCTCCGCGGGGTTGGTTCGCTGCGGCCCAGAGGCGGCCTCCATGGGCTTCGATGATCGAGCGGCAGATGGACAGTCCCATACCCAGGCCAGTGGGTTTGGTGGTGTAGAACGGGGCGAAGATCTGCTCTGCGTTTTCGGCGGCGAATCCAGGTCCCGTGTCGCAGACCTGGACCAGTACGCCACCGTCAATATCGGGCTGGGTGCTGATTTCCAGCTCACGCGTACCCTGCTCGACCGCGGCCATGGCCTCAACGGCATTGAGGATGAGGTTGAGCAGCACCTGCTGAAGCTCTACCCGATCGCCCGCCACGGCTGGTAGAGAAGCCACGAGGTGCAGGTGCACTCGCACCCCGCCCTTGAGCACTTGCCCACGGGTGAGTTCGACCATCTCCTGGATTGCCCCGTTGATGTCCAACGCCCCCTTGCGCGAAGGTGTCTTGCGCAGCAGTTCGCGGATGCGCTTGAGCACGTCGGCGGCCCGATTGGCGTCGCGGACAATGCGGCCAAGCACTTGGCCGACCTCGCCCAGGTCAGGCGGCTGCGCATCAAGCCAGCGCTGCGCCGCGTTGGCATTGGTGACCGTGGCGGCAATCGGCTGGTTCACCTCGTGGGCGATGGTCGCCACTAACTGTCCCATGGTCGCCACTCGGTTGGCATGCGCCAGTTCTGCCTGTACCTCGCGGTAACGACGTTCGCCTTCGCGCACCAGCTCCTCGGCGCGCTTGCGCTCGCTCAGGTCCAACACGAAGGCCACGCCCTCTCCGCTGCCTGACTCGAACGGCGCCAGACCGATAATTACCGGCAGACGACTGCCATCTCGCTTGAAGTATTCCTTTTCGAATGGCGGCGCGCTGCCATGTCGCACCGCTACGAGCAATGATTGCTCGCTTTCTTCGAGGAACTCCGGTGGCGTCAGGTCGCGCCAGCGCAATTGCCGGGAAACCAGGTCCTCGCGCTGGTAACCGAGCATCCGCAGAAAAGCATCGTTGGCGTCGAGGATTTCACCTTCGGCATTCCAGACGATGATGCCGATGATATTGGCATCCACCAACCGGCGAATCCGCGCCTCACGCTCGGCAACGTCTCGATACAGCCGAGCCTTCTCCAGGGAAATCGCCGCCTGCGATGCCACCAGTTTGAGGACCGCCGTGCGCGCAGGGCTGAAGGCACGGGCAGTCAGATTGTTCTCCAAATAGAGCGCCCCGCTGACCTGCCCCTGACTCACCAACGGAAGGCAAAGGACAGATCGGACGCCCCGCCGGCGCAGGTAGGGGTCGCCTGCAAATTCGGGCGCAACCAGAGCATCGTCGAGAACCAGCGTCTGCTGCGTGCGCAGCACCTGGTAGAGCACTGTTTCCGACAACAGCCCGTCCGGCAGTTGCCCCTGGTCCGCAGACATTTGGGGTTCGGCTCCATCTACGCTGGCCTGAGCAGCGATACGCGGCTGCCCGTCGCCACAAAGCAGCAGCACTCCCCGTTCGGCGCCGGCCTGTTCGATGGCCGTGCGCATGACGCTGTCCACCAGGCGTTCCAGGACGATCTCCCCTGAGACGGTCTGCAGGACCTTCAGCACCGTTGCCAGGTCAAGCTGCTCCATGGGCGCCGCTATGGTCGCTGTGTGCTGCGCACCAGCCGACTCGTGGCCCAGCAGGGGGTGCATAGCATCGAGCTGTCGCACCTTGCCCTCCGCTCCCCAGCGTCGGAAGCAGTCCCGAGCTTCCTGCCAGTAGAGCCTTGCCACCCTGTCCAGCCCACGTATGGCGTAATGTCGGGCGGCCGCTTCGTAAGCGAGCGCCTCTACCTGCAGGAATCCGCTTTCCTGCGCTGATCGCACGGCCCGCTCGTGTAGCGCCTCGGCATCGCTATCGCGCCGCTCAAGGTGAGCGATCTGCGCATCCAACAACAGGATGTGGCAGGTGTAATTTTGCGGGCAGAGCCGCGCCCAAGCCTGCAGCGCCTGCCGATGCGCCGAGAGCCTGGCACACAGCTCGACCAGGGCATACTCCGCGCCCGACGCAGCCAGGGCCAGCCCCGTGAAGAAGTGATACTCGGCTTCCTCAAGAAAGGAGTCGGAGGTGTTGAGCAAAGGCTCGGCCAGCGAAGCCGCCTCGAGGGCCGCTCGATAGTCGCCGGCCAGGTAGCGAGCTTGCAGTTTGCGCACCCAGTACCAGCAGGCGAGCACCTTGGAGGAATTTTCCAAGCCGCGCTCCGTAGCCGCCTCGCTGTAGTTAGGAGTGTCCATGTAGCCGAATTCAAGCGTGCCGCCACGTAGCATGCGGACCATCGCTAGTTGATTTTCCAAAAACGCAATGACCAGACCGAAGCGGACCTTCTTCGCATAGGCCAGGCTCCGTTCCGCCTCTGCGTCCACCTCGGCCAGCGGCAGGCCGGCGAAGAACAGGTTGGAAACCAGGATGTTGCAGGAGAATGCCCCGAACGGCAGGTCGCCCACACGATTCGCTGCGTTGAAGGCCCGTTGCAGGATAAGGCTGCAATCGCGCACGGGTTTCGCCCACCTTGCAACGAACAGGGCGAAGGCAAGATACGTCCGCGCCTCGTAGCGCTGCAGTCGACGCCGGTCTACCAGATCACAACCCAGTTGACCGAAGAGAAAGCCCGCCTGGAAATCGCCGAAGCGCCGGCCGGCAATGCGCGGAATGTTGGCATAGGCCACGCTGGACGTATCGCTGTTGCCATGCTCCAGGCTCAAGGTGATGGCTCGGCAAATGGTGAGGCACGCCAGGTTTTCATCGGTGTGCAGTGCCGGCGAGAACAGGGTGGTGAGTATCTCCATGCAGGCCAGGGCCCTGACATTGCTCATCGGAGGCAGCGAGACGAGCTGATCGATGGGACGCCCGGCCAGTTGGGTCCAGATCCGCTCGTACTCTTCCTGAACGGCCTCGTCGCCTGGATGGGGCGGCCAATCGATGCCCAGGCGGCGCAAGGAGTCCAGGCAGACCACGACCGCTTGATCCCGACGGTCCGTCAGCAGGTGGATATCAACCAGCAAACAGGCCACCACGGTTTGCTCAGCGGTGCCCTGGGCGACGTCGCCCAACCCCTCCAGGCGCTTCTCCGCAGCCGCCAACAGCCCGGTGGCGAACTCGCATTCCGCGCGCCCCAGCTCCAGGGCGAACAGGAGGTCACGGCGCTCGCGCCGGACAGTCCGATCAAGCAGTTCCGCTCCGGTGGCGAAATAGCTGAGGGCCGCTGCATAGGCCGCGGAAGCTTTGGCGCGCTGTCCCGCAAGCAGGTTGAGTTCAGCCAGCCGCTCGCGTTCGACTGCTGCATTGATCAGCTCCATGCCTCGATTGAGCTGGCCGACAATTTCGAAGATTGCCTCCTCACGCTGCCGGGGCGATACATGGGCGGCCAATAGCCGCCCGATACGTAGGTGTGCAGCAGCTCGCTCTGTCTGTGGAATCAGCGAATAGGCCGCTTCATGGATGCGGTCATGGGCGAAGGCGTAGGCGCCCTCCTGACGCTCCACAAGCTCCTGGCGGATGGCTTCCCAGAGCGCCTGGTGCAGTTGTGCTCGCGGCATATCCAGAACGCTGGCAAGCGTGCCGGAATCGGCCAGGTTGCCGAGGCAGGCAAGCTGCTGCAGCACGTGTTGCGTCTGCTGAGGAAGGCGCGCCAGCTTGCCGAGCATCAGGTCGACGACATTATCGGTATAGCCCTTGGCATGGATGAGCGCGGCATCCCAACGCCACTGGCGGAACTCGTAGTCAAAGCTCAGCAGCCCCTCCTCGACCAGGGCATGGAGAAACTGGATGGCGAAGAAAGGATTGCCTGCAGTCTTCTCGTGCACCAACAGCGCCAGGGGGCGGATCTGTTCAGCGCGACAATGCAGTGCCTCAGCGATCATCTGCTCGAGATGTTGCCGCTTCAGCGGCGTCAGCTGGATCTCCTCGATGCGCACTTGCGCCGAGGCCAGTCGGCGCAGGGTCACGCTGAGCGGGTGGCTGTCGTCGATTTCGTTGCTGCGGTATGCCCCCACGAGCATCACATGACGAAGCTCCGCGCTGGAGAGGAGATCATCAAGCAGATCGAGGGTAGCAGCGTCCAACCACTGCAGATCATCTAGGAACAGCGCCAGGGGGTGTTCCGGCCGGGCGAAGACGCCGATGAAACGCTTCAGCAGCCGCAGGAACCGCCGATGCGCCTGCTGCGGTTCGAGTACTGGCAGCTCCGGTTGTTCGCCGATGATCAGGCGCAGCTCCGGAATCAGCTCATTCAGCAGCTGCCCCTCGCCTTCCAGGGCCTGCTCCAGCTCCGAGCGCCATTGCGTCAGTTCCCGATCGTTCTTGCCCAACAGCATGCGAACCAATTGCTGGAACGCCTGCACGAGGGTGGCATAGGGGATGTCTCGCTTGTATTGATCGAACTTCCCCGAGGCGAACAGGCCGCGAGGCGGCACCAGAGCCTTATGTAGCTCACTGACCACCGAGGTCTTGCCGATCCCCGAATAGCCGCTGACCAGCAGCAACCCGCACACCTCGCCGGAGACGCTGCGCTCGAAGGCCGCCACTAGCGAGGCCACCTCCTGTTCACGGCCGTAGAGCTTCTCGGGGACCAATAACCGATCCGGAATACTGTGCTCGTCCAGCGCAAATTCTTTCAGGACACGACCGGCTTCCCAGTCGGCCAGGCAGCGGCGCAGGTCCTGTTCAACTCCCGCGGCACTTTGGTATCGGTCCTCGGCGGTCTTGGCGAGCAACTTCATCACCAGGCTCGACAACACCTTGGGCAAGCTCGGCACTCGCCGCTCGGGCGCCACCGCCTGGCGCGCTATATGGCAGTGCACCCATTCCATGGCGTCGCAGGCAGCAAAGGGCAACTCGCCAGTAAGCATCTGGTAGAAGGTCACGCCCAGCGCATAGAGGTCGCTGCGCGAATCGATCGAGCGGTTCATCCGCCCGGTCTGCTCAGGTGCCATATAGGCCAGGGTTCCGGCCAGGGTCTCCGCCGGCTCCGGGGTCTGACGCTCGCGCGGCAGCCGCGAGGCTAGGCCGAAACCCGTGAAGCGCGGCCGGCCATCGGAGCAGTCCACAACAATATGCGCGGGTTTAATGTCCTTGTGCAGCAATGAGGCTTGATGCAAGCGTGCCAAGGCATGAGCGATGCCGATCGCCAGACGGAGGAAGCGCTCCAGTGGCATGGCGGTGCCCAGCGATGCCGAGAGCGGCTCTCCCCCTGGGTCCCGAAGCACTAACAGGGGGCGCCCACCCTCATGCAGCAGCTCTTGCGGTCGAATAGCCCAGGCTTCGTCCAACTCGTCACGCAAGGCGAATTCATGATTCAACCGCTCAAGGCTGGCTGCGGAGGGCGAGTCCGCGGCAGGTCGCGCGGTCAGAACCAGGCGGTCTTCGTGACGGGGATGCGGGCCTCGGCCGAAGATACGCTCGCCATCGTCCCAGAGCCGCTGCGGTATTGCAGGCATGCCAATCTCCCCAAGCGGGCCAATCGTACGTTCAGAAGGGCGAACGAAGCTGCGGAGCGATCCCCAGGGCTTCAGCCTTGCGGACCAGGTCCGCTACGGAGCGGGCAGACAACTTCCTCATCAGTTGCCCGCGGTGGACCTTGACGGTGACCTCGCTGAGATTCAGCTCGGCCGCAATCTGCTTGTTCATCAGCCCGCCGACGACGAAGCCCATCACCTCGCGCTCGCGCGCCGTAAGTCCCGCATAGGCTTGGCGCAGCCCGGCGCTGCTCTGTTCTGCAGCCAGCCGCTCACCGTCTCTGGCAAGAGCGCTGGCCACCGCATCGAGCATGTCCTGGTCACGAAATGGCTTGGCGAGAAAATCCACCGCGCCGGCTTTCATCGCCTTGACAGTCATGGCGATGTCGCCGTGGCCGGTCATGAACACGATGGGTATGCGCAAGCCTGCCTTGTCGATCCGTTCCTGAAAGGCCAGACCGCTCTCCCCGCGCAGGCGTACATCAAGAACCAGGCAACTGGGCGCCGCCGGCCGGTGAAAGGCCAGGAATTGCTCGGTGGATTCGAATGCCTCGACCCGCAGGCCAATGGAGCGCAACAGCCCGGTCAGGGCAAAACGCATCGACTCATCATCATCGACCACATAAACCACCGGATCACCCAACGTACCGGTGCGGGCGTTTCCCCCTGGTTGCGACCCACTCATTTTTGTTCCCTCCTGTGGCCAACGTGCGCAAAAAATCTAGTCCATGGTGCAATGGCGGCCACTGCCGCCCACCCCGTCCACTGACCGCCGGTTACAACTGGCAAAGCGTCCGAAGCTAACTTGGCAGTCACGGCAACGCCAGGCCAAATAACGTGGATTTTCCGCCAATACTGCGCGACGCTTGCATTGCGTTAATACAACGGGTATTCCGCCATTTTGGCCAGCTCCGCCAAGGCACGATGATGTCACCTCCCCAACCACTGGAACCCACCCGCGCCCTTGCGCAAAAAAATCTTCGCCCGGCAGTTGTTGCCGAGCGCGAGATCGTCTTCATTGCCTACCCCCAGATGGGCCTGCTCGATCTGAGCGGAGCGCAAACAGTATTCTGGGCAGCGAGCCGAGCACTTGCCGAACGCAGCTTGCCTGGTTACCGCCTGGCAACCGCCAGCCTGAGTGGAGAGCTGGTCGCCACTGCCGAAGGCCTCTGTGTCACCACTCAGCCATTGGAGCAGATGAACCTCGCGTGCCTCGATACACTGATCGTTCCGGGGGCTCCTGACATCTGTCGCACCCTGGACCGCCATGCCGAGCTGGTTGCCTGGATCGCCGGCAACGCTGCCGCCGCGCGGCGGGTCGCCGCCGTTTGCAGCGGGGCGTTCCTACTGGCCCAGGCCGGCTTGCTCGATGGGCTGCGCGCCGCTACCCACTGGGCCATGTGCGACGCGCTACAACAGCGCTTTCCGAAGATCCGGGTGGACGCCGATGCGATCTTCGTCCGACAGGAACGAATATGGACCTCCGCAGGCGTGAGCGCAGGCATCGACCTGGCGTTGGCCCTTGTCGAGGAAGACTGCGGACGCGAGGTGGCGATGGCGGTGGCGCGGGAGCTGGTGGTTTACCTGCGGCGTCCCGGCGGCCAGGCGCAATACAGCAGATTGCTGCAGGCCCAGTCCGGCGAAACAGCTCCTTTCGATAAATTGCATCTGTGGCTCGCAGAGCATGCAGGCGATCCTTCGCTGTCCGTGGAGACACTCGCAGAACAGGCGTGCATGAGCACGCGCAATTTTTCCCGTCTGTACAAGGCCAGCACAGGGCGCACGCCGTCCAAGGCCATCGAGCTTTTTCGGCTCGAAGCGGCCCGCCGCCTGCTGGAGGATACGACTCTGGTGCTGGAACGAGTGGCGCGCCAGTGCGGCTTCGGAAACGAGGAGCGGATGCGTGGCGTTTTCCAGCGCAACCTGTCGGTGTCGCCGCGCGACTATCGGCAGCGGTTCACCCGCGACGATTGAGCGCCACGTCATATCAGGCCACCTTGGCTTCGCGTTCAGCCTGCTCGCATAGGTAGCGATACAGCCGGGAGCGCAACCAGCATTCCCGTGGGTCGGTATGACTGATTCCACGCCAGGCCATCGACAATTGCGGCGCTGGAAGGTCGAGTGGCGGGAAATCCGCCCGCAGGCCGGGATGCCGTACCATGGCTTGCGCGACATACTCCGGCACCAGCGCCACCAGCTCCGTACCCCGTAACAGAGCGGGCAAGGCGCTGAATTGCGGAACCGCCAATACGACCTTGCGCTGCCGACCCATCCGATCCAGGGCAAGGTCCAACTCGTCACTGATCTTGCCCATGGACGACACGACCACCTGCGGATGACTGCAGAGGCCGTCCAGGTCCAGAGGCCCGGATGCCGTAGCGCAGCGCAGGACCATCGGCCGCACGGCGCGCAAGTCGCGACAATGGGCGTTGGCAGGCAGTTCCTGTGCTGGACTGATGGCGACCGAGACTTCTCCGCTCTCGAAAAGCCGTGCCAGCTGGAAATGCTCTACCCGCCGGACAATCAACGTGATGCCCGGTGCCTCCCGACGCAAACGCGCCAGCAATTCAGGCAGCAGTGCATACTCCACGTCATCGGAAAGCCCTACATGAAAGGACGCCTGACTGGTGGCAGGGTCGAACGCCTCGCTGAAGCTCAGGGCCACGGCAATTCCGTCCAGCGCCGGAGCAAGCCGGGTGTAAATCGCCTCGGCACGCGCAGTGGGTTCCATCATGCGGCCGACGCGAACGAACAGCGGGTCATTGAACAGGGCGCGCAGTCGCCCCAAGGCACTGCTGATGGTGGTCTGGCTGACGAAAAGCAGCTCACCGGTACGCGTGACACTGCGTTCGCGCATCATGGTTTCGAAAACCACCAGCAGATTGATATCCGTATGTCGCAACTCGTGTCTGTTCATGGTGTCCGCCGCCGGGTGATTTGGAATCGAACAAAAACCGCAAGGCAGAAAGGCAACGCCATCCGCCAGGGATATGTCGCAGGCTAGAAATCAGCTTGGAGGTTGTCTGTTGTACAAGCGGCTTGACGGGCCTATCCATGGACCCGGATACCCTGTCCACAGGTATGAGTACACTGCACCCGACGTATCGAATCATGCGCGAGGACGCGCTCGGCCACCGTCCCGAACGCCCTTCCGAAACGCGCTCATTGCGGTAGCGCAGAACCTGACTTCTATACCTAGGTATACTTCTTTGTTCCGGCGGTGGGCGTATCGTGACTGACAGAAGAGGCGCAGTCTCAAGCGAGCCAAGATGCCCCAGCAAACGCAGGTCCGCCCGACGCCCGTTGTCGCCATCGTCGACGATGACGAGTCGCTTCGCAGCGCACTGGAAAGTCTGCTACGCGCCAGCGGTTACCGGCCCCTGCTCTTCGCCGATGCCGCGCAATTCCTTGGCAGCGAAACCGCGCCGACCTGCGCTTGCCTGATCTCCGATCTGCAGATGCCCGGTATCAACGGGTTGCAGATGCATACGCGCCTCAGGGCCATGGGGCTGCGCATCCCCACGATCTTCATCAGTGCCTTCATCGAGGCATTGCCGACTTCTGCTATCGGCCATGATGGCGTGGTCGCCTGCCTGCCCAAACCGTTCGACAGCGAGCACCTGCTCCAATGCGTGGCCATGGCTCTCGGCCAATGAGCCCCCAGCACTCGTTCAGACAGCAGCACGGACGTTATACCCAGGTATAGGTCCATGCCACCAACGCATCGGTTCACCGACTGCAGGTAGAAGTGTCGGACGACGCGCGCCCCCCTAGCATGACTCCCACAGCGGACCAGCCCACTGCGCGAAGACCTTCTTTCGTGAGCAGGACGCATCGGACCGGCTGCAACGCAAACCTCACGCTCATTGTGCGTCTTCATCTTCGGGAGCAAATCATGCAACAGCGAATATTGGTCATCGGCGCAGGATTCGGCGGATTGTGGAGTGCGCTGAGCGCAGCTCGCCTGCTGGACAAGCATGGCCGCCAGGACGTGCAGATCACCCTGCTTGCACCTCAGGCAGAACTGCGCATCCGCCCGCGCTTCTACGAACCCGATGTGCAGAGCATGTTCGCCCCGCTGGATGATCTATTCGAAGCGGTGGGCGTGCAGTTCGTCCAGGGCACTGCCGAGCGTATCGACCAGCAGGCCCGCAAAGTCGGCTACCGTGACGCTTCCGGCCGAGTCGCCGAACTTACCTACGACCGCCTGGTGCTGGCCAGCGGCAGCCAACTGGCCCGCCCCTCGGTGCCGGGGCTGAAGGAGTACGCCTTCGACGTCGACCAGATCGAGTCGGCCGCGCAACTGGAGAGCCACCTGCTGTCGCTGCGACAGCGGCCTGCCAGCCCCGCACGCAATACGGTAGTGGTGTGCGGTGGCGGTTTCACCGGCATTGAAACGGCCACCGAGATGCCTGCCCGCCTGCGCGCCGTACTGGGGGAAAACGAGGATGTGCGCGTGATCATCGTCGAACGTGGCGAGCGGATCGGCGCGGTGATGGGCGATGGTATCCGTCCGTCGATCATCGAAGCCTCCGACAGCCTGGGCATCGAATGGATTACCGGCGCCTCAGTAGTCGCTCTGGATGCCGAGGGTGTGACCCTTGATGACGGTCGGCACATCCAGAGCCACACGGTGATCTGGACGGTCGGCTTTCGCGCGAGCCCACTGACGGAGCAGCTCAGCGCCGAGCGTGATAGCCAGGGCCGCCTGCACGTGGACGGTGACCTCCGGGTGGGTGGCCAGGACGACGTATTCGCCGCCGGCGACGTGGCCTACGCGGCCACTGACGACCTCGGTAACTTCGCCGCGATGTCCTGCCAACACGCCATCAGCCTCGGTCGTCATGCTGGCAACAACGCCGCCGCCGACCTCCTCGGCCTCGCCCCGGTTCAGTACCGCCAACCCAAGTACGTCACGTGCCTGGACCTGGGCGCCTGGGGCGCGGTGTACACGGAAGGCTGGGACCGACAGCTGAAGCTGGTGAAGGCTGAGGCCAAGGAACTCAAGACGCAGATCAACACTGTGTGGATCTATCCCCCGGCTGCCGACCGCCGCTCCGCCCTGGCGGCCGCCGACCCGCTGATTCCCGTCGCGTGACCCGCGCTGCGCTCGCTCGCCAACGGCCAGTGCCTGCGCCTGATGACACGGTAAATAACAGGAGATCGACCATGACCACGTACCTGAATAGCTTCGCCCCATCTAGCGGCGCCATACCAGCCCAGGAGTTGGTGCCCTCGCGCTACGCCCTGCGCCTGGGCGACGTCGATGTGATGGTGGTCAGCGACGGCGTATTGCCGCTGCCGACCGAGACCATGTCCATCAATGCCACACCTGCCGAGCGTGCAGCCTGGTTCAAGGACATGCACCTGGGCCCGGACATGTTCGACTGGGCACTGAACGTGCTGGTGATCCGCAGTGGCGAGCAGATCATCCTGGTGGATGCCGGCCTGGGCAACCAGTTTCCTGGCTTCCCCCGCGCCGGCCTGTTCCCCAAGCGCCTGAAGGATGCCGGCGTTGAGCTTTCGTCAGTCACTGACATCATCATCACGCACATGCACATGGACCACGTCGGCGGTCTACTGGTCGACACGGTGAAGAACGGTCTGAGCCCCGACGTTCGCATCCATGTCACGGCCACCGAAGTCGACTTCTGGAAAATCCCTGACTTCAGCCTGACGGTAATGCCGCAGCCCGTGCCAGACGTCCTGCGTCGCACCGCCAACGAATTCCTCGCTCACTATGGGGATCGACTGCATATCTTCGAGCAGGAGCAGCACGTGGCACCTGGCGTAGTCGCCAAGCTGACCGGGGGCCACACGCCCGGCCACTGTATCGTTCAGGTGGACTCTTCCGGTGAGCGCCTGACCTTCGCTGGGGACGCTCTATTCCCGGTGGCCTTCGACCATCCGGAATGGCACAACGGCTTCGAGCACGATCCGGACAAGGCATACGAGGTGCGGGTGCGCCTGCTGCGCGACGCAGCGGAAAGTGGCGAGCTGTTCATCGCCACCCACCTGCCTTTCCCTTCCGTTGGCCGGGTTGCGGTCGATGGCGACGCCTTCCGTTGGATCGCGGCCTTCTGGGACTATTAAAAGCCCGAGCGAACCCCGGCCTCCCTTTCGTTGCTGCGCATTGCCGTTCTGCTGCGAAGTGGAGGCCACTTTGCCGAGCATGCCCCCTTGCTTGCCATTTGGTTGAGCAGATCAACCTGCCCAGCTTTGGCCGCCGGCTCTGGCAGATCAGTGTCGATAAAGCCGTCGTTCAGAAACCATGTACAGCTTTGAGGCTACACGGCAGAAGGGCTGTGGAGGGCTCATGTATGTTCACGTTCGTGCCAGATCATCCCCTGGTCTGCGGCGTCATTCTCATCCTCATTGACCTGGCGTTGTGGCAAATGATCGATGCCTCACAGCGCAAGGTGCGGATGTCCGTGCGAATCAGCATATTCATCACCTTCAGTTGGGTCCTGACCAACGCCGGTATCAGCCCGCTGCAACCGCCACTGTGGCCGGAAGACCCTCTTCTCCAGCTGACGGGTACGGTACTGGGTATTGGCTGGTGGTTGTTCGCTGCCAGAACCGTGACCATTGTCCTAGGCAGTGGACTGGCGGCCCGTGGCGGCCACAGCGCACGACTGCTGCATGATGTGATGGGGGCGGCGATTTTCCTGATCGGGATCGTCGGCGCTGCAGCCTATGTCTTGCAATTACCGGTCAAGGGCCTGCTGGCGACTTCTGGAGCCATGGCGATCGTTGTGGGGCTGGCTGTGCAGAGCACATTGAGTGACGTGTTTTCCGGCATCGTGCTCAACACCACCAAGCCGTATCACCTCAATGACCTGATTTCCATCGACGGTACGCAGGGCCATGTCGTGGAGATCGATTGGCGGTCGACGCATCTGATGACCGACGAAGGCGGCATCGCTGTGGTTCCCAACTCTGTCGCAGCGAAAGCGAGAATTATTAACCTGAGTCGCCCAGGTGATGTACATCGGATTCGAACAGTGATTGCGGTACCCAGCAGTGTGCGCCCGCGCCTCGCTATTGATGCCCTCGAAAAAACCCTACGCGGAACGAGGGCGCTGCTGTCGGCGCGCCCCGCCAAGGTCTCGGTCAAAAGCTCGCATCTGGAGTACACGGAGTACGAGCTGAAAGGATTTGTCGCATCGGCCAAGAACAAGAACGATGTCTCCAACATGATGTTCGATCTCGCCCACCGCCACCTCGAAGCCGCCGGCGTCACTTGGGGACATAATCCGGAAAATCCACGCTGGAGTCGCCAGCGCCGGCTTTTGGAGGAGGTCCGGGTTTTTCGTTCGTTGAGCAGCAATGAACGTGACCGTCTCGCTGACGAAATGACACCGATCGATTACCAGGCTGACGAGGTCGTTCTGGGCTTCGGAGAGGTGGCCGACTGCCTGATGATCATCAGTACCGGAGTCATGTCGGTATCAATCCACGACGGTGAAAAACTCATCGAGGCAGGCCGTATGGGGCCAGGTGAAATCATGGGAGAAGAAGGCATTCTCGCGGGGAACCCCTCGAGGGGAGAGTTTCGCAGCATCACAAGCGGGCAATTCTTCCGCATTGGCAAAGATATGTTCGGTAGCCAGTTGGAACACCTGCATGAACTTCAGTCCGCTCTCAGTCACTTGCAGGAACAGCGTGAAGAGATCCGGGAGGCGGTAATCCTGCAGAAGCCAGTGGAAACCAAGAAAAAAGGATTGCTGAGCTGGCTATTGCAGCGCAGATAAATTGAATAGGCCTTTCGCTAATAGACAAACACGCGCCGCGCGATGCCAATCATTAGGAGGCCCAAAGAGCTTGCTGAGAGCTCACCTTGAAAATACAACTTTCCATGCTCTTAGAGTCGGAAAAATCAGGGTCATTGAGTGTCTCTCCAACCTTGAATAAGCCTTTCATTCGGCGGCTCCTTCACGGCGCAGACGGTTGATAGAATACAAGCGGCCCACATACCCAAGCTTTATCGCCATGGGCCCAAGAATCGTCATCGCATGCGCTATCAACAGGCTGGGCAATGAAAGATATTGCTCCATTCCGTAGGCCAGCACAGCCCCGGTCGCCAACAGGAGCGTACCGCAGCTCAGCAGGATATTGGACAAATTAAGAACCCGCCTTGGACTTTCGAAAAATGTAGTCATTTCAGGACTCAGACTAACCGAAATGAAATCGTATTCCAAAAACTTAATTCTCACGCAACTACATTTGGCCGAACTGAATATAAACTAGTATCACCTGAGCATACTTAGGTATTGAAACGCACTTGCCAGGGCTTATCCCAAAGCTTTGTATTTTAATACCTGCGACGCCACACTCGTAGCGCAGTCAAATAAGACAGACCACCTTAGCTACTGCCCGGAAAACTCTCTTTTCAGGCTCTCGGAATTGAATTCGATCAAGATAAACCACCTGGAGCGGCGAAAATGACCCGGAGTTAACTCGTAGCGACGCGAACTGAGCCAACGTCCGCTATGGGTCGGTAGCGGCCGCTGTCCTGGAGCAGCCAACGACTAGAAAATGAAGAAAGTGCCCCTTCAGACTGGCGTCAACGAGAAGCGGATGCCCGCATCTGCAGCTATCCGAATAATGTCAGGGGCCTGAGCGGACATCACAATGACGCCTTCATAAGTATCACTGCCGGACTCCAGGTGCAGGTATCTTCGGCCGCGGACGGTAAGCCATTCGTCAAACTCGGCGAGGAGCTGAACCATTTCCGACGCCTCCAGATGGCGGTACTCATAAGCTTCTTCCAGACCGCTCGCTTTAACCGCCAAAGGTGCCAGGTACTCAAATCCATCAACCCCCCGCCAGTCCACGCTGAGTAAAGTCAGGTACTCCGGTTTTTGGCCGCGCGCGTCATCTAGAAGTCCCGCCGACAGAGCTTCCGTGGCCCCATTGATGTCAGTGAACAATCGCTTGATTCGGCGTGTTAGCCGGTCGCTCTCACTGGCCGGCATATGGGCAAACAGAGCACTCAAAAGGGCTGCCATCGCCTTTCGTTGTTCAGCAGTGGGACGAGGATGGAGCTCGCGTTGGATTTCAGCATCACTGATATCCGTGTCTTCTGGGGGGGGTGCAGAAAACCGGCCGCCAAACAATCGATCAAAAATGCCCATATTCTGCTCCCAGCACACTGTCCATGAAGTCACCTTCCTGCCAAGTAGAAGCGGGTTCAGGCACAACTGTCGAGCAGATAGTCTCGTGGGGCGCCATAGGGGCTGTAGCTGACGCTCGCCAGGGGCAGCAAACGGCCACAAGCGGACCTTGCAAGAGGCGAACAAGCAAGGAGCGAGCATCGCCAGCTTTCGAGGTCAGCTGCAGCGCGAAAGGCTGTTCTTTCAGGAATTCAAGGACGAGGTGCGCCGCAGTGTCGCCTTTGAATGGCTCACGGGCGCACCTAGCCCGTCGTCGAGTTCGACTCAACGGGAGAAAGAGCATTGATCACCGCGGCCGCGCAGGAAAGCAGGATGCCAACAGCGGCAAGGCCAAGCCAGCCTGCCCGGTGCACGCCGTAGTTTCCCAATGCAGCGCCGATCGCTCCACCCAGGAAATACGATCCCATGAATACGGTATTGAGCCGGCTCCGGGCCTCCGGATGCAGGGTGAATACGCGTGCCTGGTTAGCAACCAGTCCGGCACGATTGCCCAAGTCGAGCAGCACCATACCCAAGATCAGCCAGCCAAGACTTTGCCCGCCCGCAGCGATGCAGGCGAAACCTGCGGCGAGGGCCATCGCGCCGGCGAGGACCATGGTGCGGACGCCCAGGCGATCGCTCAGTGCGCCGATATGTGGTGACGCGACGATGCCCAACACGGCGACCAGGCCAAACAGGCCGATGGTGGCGGAATCGAACCCGTAGGGTGGTTGTGCCAGCAGCGCGGCCAGCGAGGCCCACAGCGCACTGAACGCGGCGAACATCAAGAGGCCGCTCGCCGCGCAGTAACGCAACACTCTTTCCTCCCGGACCAGGCTGCCCAGCGAACGCAACAGCCGGTCATAGCTTATCGCTGGCATGCTCGTGGCGGCGGGCAAGCTCCTGGCAACAAGGACCAGCAGCACGACATCGATGAGCGAGGCCAGTACGAATACGGCTCGCCATCCCGTGTGCGCACCGGCGAACCCTCCGACCGTGCGCGCCAGCAACAGGCCAGCCGAGAGGCCACCGAGCAGGCTGCCGACGATGCGTCCTCGCTCAGCCGGAGCAACCAGCCCCGACAGGCAGGGAATGATGATCTGCGCGGTGATCGCCGTCACGCCGACCAGGAGGCTGCTCACGCACAACACGGTGAAGCTCGGCGCCACGGCGCAGAGGATCAAGGCGACGGCATTCGCCGCGATGGCCAACAGTGCGATCTGGCGTGGCTGTCGGCAGTCGGCGATAGGCACGATGAACAGCAGGCCCGCCGCATAGCCAAGCTGCGTCAAGGTGGCGACCAGGCCGGCCTGTGTCGGCGCCAGGCCAAACGATGCGGCCATCTGCGGCAGAAGCGGCTGGTGGTAATAGATGGTCGATACGGCCAGTGAGCAGCACAGGGCCATGAGGGTGACAAGGCGATCGGAAACTCCCATCGGCGCTACGGGAGAGACAGGCATGACCCTCTTCACTGCTGCAGGGCCTGCACCAGCTCGCGGGTCTCCACGATGCTGTGCGCAAACGTCGGCCCGTTCAGTTCGTGCGCCGCATGCATCATTTCCTTGCTGAAGGCGGCTGTCGCATCGCGTACCAGCGTGACGTGATAACCAAGCTCCATGGCGAAGCGTGCGGTGGATTCGATACAGGTGTTCGCCAGCAGACCAACGACGATCACATGGGTGATGCCTCGCTGCTTGAGCTGGAAGTCGAGGTCGGTATTGGCGAACCCGCTTTGCCCCCAGTGCTCCTGGATGATGATGTCGCCTACCTGTGGCACGAAGTCGGGATGCCATTCGCCACCCCAGGAGCCCTTGGCAAAGGTATGGCGCTGCTGGATCAGGCGTTGGGTCGGGTTGGGGTGATCCCAGTGGTCGTAGTCGCCGGGCTGCCAGCGCCGATGCGGTACGTAGTACACCTGGATGGCCTTTCCTCGCGCGGCAGCAAGGGTCGTGCGCAGGTTGTCGAGCAGACGAACCTCGTCCGCGACGCTTCTGAGCATGGGAAACAGCTTGCCGCCATCGGACAGGAAGTCGTTGTAGGGGTCGACCAGCAGCAGGCCGGTCCGCTCCGGGGAATACACGGGATGGGTCATGACGGTGCTCCAGTTGCGGGAGAGGGTTAGGAAGCTTCTGCTGTACAGGCGATGGCTTGCTGCGATGAGCAAGCCTCGACAGGTACAATATCAACTATGATATTCATAGTGTCAACAAAGACGGGGCTTTGAGAGGTACTGCCGGGGGGCATTCCAACATCGGTCGTGTTACTATGAAAAAAATAGTTTCTGCGGAGTAGATGACGTGACGCCAAGACTGGACGAGACAAGCGATACGGTGTGCCCGGTGGCGCGCTCGGTGGACTTGGTGGGCGACAAGTGGACCATACTGGTTCTGCGTGAGCTGTACATGGGCGCGACACGCTTCGAGGAAATGCAGATCCAGACCGCGGCGACGCCGCAGATGCTGACCTCGCGCCTGAAAGCGCTGGAAACCAACGGCCTGGTCGAGCGCCGGCCCTACAACGCAAAGCCGCTGCGCTACGAATACCATCTGACCGACAAGGGATGGGACTTCTACCCCGTCATCTACGCGCTGCGCGCCTGGGGCGAGACGTGGTGCAAGAGCGAGGATGAGGGCCTGGCCGTGCATTTCGTACACCGCGCGTGCGGCCATGATGTGGGCGTGGCCAGTGTCTGTCCCCACTGCGGCACCCCGGTGGAACGCAAGGACCTGGAGGCGTCAATCAGCAATCGTTTCCTTGGCGAACGCGAGTCTCGCCGGGAGGCCTTCAAGCGGAAGTAGCTGATTCAGAGCGTCCGCTAATGGCCGGAAGCAGCCTGTCGATGGGCAAAAAAGAAACTGCGACAGGAGCCCAGAGGGCTCCTGTTTTTGCCGACCTAACGCCAGAGAGGCGGGCCTCGTCGGGTAGCGAAATGGAATATGGCGAGCGCCACGATGAGTGTCAGCAACACTGGCCAGAACCGCATAGCCAAGACAGCCAGACCGACCACGGCTGCCGTACCGGCGAAGATGCTGAAAAGCACAAAGAGTTGGCCCAGAAAACGCAGAAGCCTCATGCCGATTCTCCTGTGAGTCGAGCGATCAGGACGAGCAATGTTGGTTTGCTTGGATCCGCTGGTAGACCTCATCGCGATGCACTGTGATGTGGGAAGGCGCGGAAACACCAACGCGCACCTGATTGCCGTTGACTCGAAGTATGACGATCTCGATATCGTCGCCAATGCGGATGGTTTTTGCGCTCGCCGTTTTGTTCGTAGTGCCAAGAGGTGTCGAGGGTAGAGGTTGCGTCCTGCATGACAGGGCTCCTGTGAGGTCAATGGATTCAGATGGTCTGCTCGTCTGAGCAAGCGGTTGGTGAAAGAAAATTGGAGGATATCTGAAATTCAGATATCCGAAAACCAGATATAGGTTGTGTAGCTGTTCATCGGAAGGGCAGCTGCAATGGCAAAAGCGATTTATCGTCCCGAGTACGCCGCATTTCTGGCGATCCTGAAACGTCGGCGTGTAGCTGCCGGGCTAACGCAAGTTGAGTGCTCCAAAGCACTCGGCCACCCGCAATCGTTCATGAGTGACGTGGAGCGTGGGACGCGTCGCCTCGATATCATTCAAATCAGAGACCTGAGCGCGGTGCTCAAGACGGATCTGGTTACCTTGATTCGCGAGTTTGAGGACTCTTTGAATAGCGTCCGGAAGCTCGATGTCCCGGACGCATCGGCGGATTAGTTAGGCAGCAAGCTCCAACGCAGCATCTAACGCTTTCTGCTTCAGCACTGCCCCTTGTCCGAACCACGCAGAGTCCAGGCGATATTCATTGCTGCGCGCACGCCGCTCGTGGTCCACATATTCGGTGACGGAGCAGAGCAATCCCCACGCAGTTCCTTCCGCCGCAGGTAGCGTGGCACCGCGACCCGCTCCCTCGTACAACTCATGCACCCGGCGCAGCGCCCGCTCGTTGGCGAGCTTTTCAGGGATATCCGTCGTAGGCGCAACATCGCACAACACGTCCAGGAAGAAGCTCGTGGCCTCTCTTGGGCGCACCTTGCGCTCGGCCAGATGACGCATTCGGTACATAAACTCGTCCCATTGCGAGACGGAGATGCCGAGTTGCTTTTTCACCGCCTGTGAGTCAAAGCGAGTGTTGTGGGGAACCTTGATCGCTCGAGAGGTGCCATCCAACGCGATGGTGAGGGTGTTATTGCAAACAACCCGGATGGTGGTCGGCGTGGCAGTGGTAGCGAGTGTCCCGTCGCACGAGGTGGCTAGCAGTAAGTAACCATTCACCTGATCATTGCCTTTGAGCGCTGCGTGCTGACCAGTACGCGCCAGTGCCCAGAATTTGCGGCCACCTTTGAGCACGCCAGCCGTTTCGAGCTCATAGCCCGATACCTCGGTCAGGTCGCGATAGAACTCCAGCACCTCCTTGGGCTGAACGACCTGGTAGCGCTGCGAGACGACGGACAGCGGCGCTTTGGTGTCGGAGCGGTAGAGAACCTTCTGTTCGGGGAAAGAGTGGATGCTGCCCAGATGGCCGACGGCATCGGCCTTGAAGTGCACCGGGCTTTCCTGGATCTGCCAGTCCATGCCGGCTTCGCGTTGCCAGATTTCGATAGGTTGCTTTTGCGGGAGCTGGTTGCCCAGGCCGTGCCAGGGCGTTTCACCCACATAAGCCATTTGTTCGATGAGATGAGCCATGGTGAGTTTCCTTTGAGCAATAGCCGGCCATAGCGCTGCGCGAGGTGCAGAACCGGCAAAATGAATGAGACCGAGGGAAGGGGACTTAGTAGGGGAGGCTGAAGCAGTACTTGCAGTTCAGACAACGATGGTTGTGCAGCACGTGCTCATCCAGCTGTTTGCCGAGGGTGGCTCCGGCCACGCAGCCGGCAACGCCCCCGGCTAGCGCGCCCAGGACTGCCCCGGCAATGCAGCTCAGCGCCATACCGGGTGGTCCGCCGAGGGATCCGAAGCTGGCGCCAGTCTCACCTCCGGCCAGTGCCCCCGAAAGGGCACTGCTGGCGCCGCCAATGGCTCCGATAAAGCTGCCTATTTTCTTGCCAAAATCACGTGTCACGACCTTTGCAGATCGACAAGCGGGACAGATCATCAGGTGTTGCTCCCTGTATCACCGTAAGTGCGGTTCAGTGAAGGTTCACTGGGGAATCTTCACTTGGGTGATGTAGGGCTGAATTTCATTTAAATCGGATGTGCCGCAGACCTTCAGCTGGTTGGAGTGTTGATTTCTGTATTGCAGTAGGCAGCCCACTCATTCATTAGCTTCCGACGTTTTTCCAGAAAGTCAGACCGCGAGTATGCGGCCTCAGTCCCACTGCGTTCATCGTGCGCGAGTGCCAGTTCACACACCTCACGCGGAAAGGACGTGCACTCACTCGCCCAATCGCGGAAGGTGGATCGAAAACCGTGCCGAGTCACATCGGCATGACCAAGCTCATGGAGCAAATTGCGAAGTGCATTTGCGTGCATCACCCCGCTCTTGCCACGTCCAGGGAACAGAAAGGGCGAGTCGGTGCGCTTCAAATTTCGAAGTAAATCTACGGCCGGCCCAGGCAAGGGGATGGAAAACTCCTTTCGCATTTTCATCCGTTCGGCGGGAAGCACCCATGTACCTGTGTCCAGGTCGATTTCACTCCACTGGGCAAGTCTGACCATATGAGTCCGGGCACCGGTGATAATGAGTAGGCGAGCCGCCGCCGCATCTCGACTGGGAGCCTGGTTAAGCTTGGCCATCAGCTTGGGCAAGTCGCTCCAGTGCATTGCAGCGAAATGCGTTCGCTGTCGAGCTTTCTTCTTTTCGGCCTTGCTGAGCAGGTTTTCCAGATGCCCTCGCCAACGAGCAGGATTGTCACCTTGACGCAGTCCATGTGCCTTGGCTGCATCGAGGATTTGCTCAATTTGACCGCGCACCTCGTCGGCGGTGCGGGTCTTGGTCGTCCAGATAGGGCGTAGGACATTCAAAACGTGCTCGATCTGGATAGAGTCTGCCGAGAGTTTTCCAATTTCCGGGAACACGTGGAGCTGCAACTTGCGTAGCCAACCACTGCGCCACTTCTCTGACCAGCGCTCTCCATGGGCTTGGACGTGAGCAGCGGCAAGATCTTCAAACGTCCTTTTTCGTGCTGCGGCCAATTGCTCGGCCCGACGTTTCGCTTCCCTCTCTTCATCGCGTGCAGCCAAAGGGTCTACCCCACTGGCAAGAATTCGTCGCTGCTCACCTGCAAGCAACCGAGCTTGGCCAAGGGAGACTGCCGGATACGACCCAAGGCCCATTTCGCGACTTTTCCCTTGTTGCTTGTAGCGGAATATCCAACTCGCAGAGCCGCCTTTGGCTACCTGGAAGTAGAGACCATCGCCGTCATTGGTTTTTCCAGAATCTGATGCTCTTGCCAGAGACTCGACCGTCTTGCTGGTCAGCTTACCCACACCCTTGCTCCTCCTTCCTACCCACACTCTTACCCACACCTTGGCGGTGGATTCAGCTAATCCTTGCTGGATCTCTTGAGACGAAGTTTAGGCGCTGAGTCCCATGGATACTAGGGTTAATAGATTTTGGTAGATTTCTTGAGAAGGTAAAAACGCCGGTCTCAGACCGGCGTTTTCTTGTGCTGCTGGCGGTACTCGCCGGGCGTCTGGTCCGTCCAGCCCTTGAAGCTGCGGTGGAACGAGCGCGACTCGGTGAAGCCCAGGTACTGGGCGATGTCCTGGATCGGCAGGTCGCTGTGCACCAGGTAGTGCTCGGCCAGTTCCTGGCGCAGTTCGTCGAGGATCTGCTGGTAGCTGGTGCCGGCCTGCTGCAGGTGGCGCTGCAGGGTGCGCACGGTCATCTCGAAGCGCTCGGCGACGCGCTCCTTGCGCGGCAGGCCGTCCTTGAGCAGCAGTCGCAGGGCGTTCTTCACCCGCAAGGGCAGCGGCTCGTCATCGTCCAGTTCGGCCATCAGTGCCAGGGCGTGTTCTTCCAGGGTGCGCAGCAGGTTGGCGTCGGCCTGGCGCAGCGGGTAGCTGAGCAACTGCAGCGGCACCAGCAGGGCGCTGAAGGGTTGCTCGAAGCGCACCGGGCAGCCGAACAACTGCTCGTATTCTGCAACGTCGGTGCCCTCGGGCTGCGCGTGCTCGAACCAGACTTCCTGCGGCGAGCCACTGGTATCGGCGATCCAGCGGGCATACAGCAACCAGGACGCCAGAACGTTCTCCACCATGTGCCGGCGGATCGGCGCGGCCTCGTGGCGGCAGTTCCAGATCAGCTTGATGTGATCCGCGCCCGGCTCCAGCCGGCTGACGCCCATGTCGCCGACCAGCTTCTCGTAGGGAATGATGCGGCCCATGGCTTCGCCCAGGTTGGCGCAGTTCATGGTGATGTAGCCCAGCACGCTCCACGAGCCCGGCTGCACGAAGCGCGCGGAATGCAGGCCGAACAGCGGATCGCCCGAATGCGCGCACAGATGCTGCAGCAGGCGCTCGTGGGCCTCGCTGGGCAGGCGCTGGCTGTTGTCGCTCAGTTGCGAAGGTTCCAGGCCGGCAGCCTGGAGGGCAGCGTCCAGGTCCATGCCGAGGGACTCGGCGTGGCGCAGGTATTTCAGCAGGGCGGGGACGGATGTATAGCCGAGGGAATGCATGGCGCGGGTTCTTGTTCTTCGGTGTCTCGATCGGCAACTGCGCCTGTCTTGATCCGACAGTGACAGGGCAGGGCGGCTGGCTAGTATAGGCAGCCATCAAGCGGCACCGAAATAGCAATCGAATTAGCGGGTTCAGACCCTGAACAACAAGGAGCGGGCATGCGACGCTGGAACGGCTGGGGTGAAGAAACGACGGTGGTGGAGCTGCCCGACAACGGGCGCGGTTTTCTCGCCGAGCTGGTCGGCCCGGGCCTGGCGCTGCCGGACGCGACGCTCGAGCAGGTGCTGGCGAAGGTGCCGGCCTCGCGCCTGCCCGAGCATCCGCTGGTGGTGCGCGACGCCCGCGACCGTCTGCTGCACGCCCGCGGCCAGAGCCTGCCGGACTGGCTGGCGATGCGCGAAGGCGAATTCGGCGTGTTCCCCGATGGCGTGGCCTACCCGCAGACCGCCGAGCAGATCCGCGAGCTGCTGAAATTCGCCGAGCTCTGGGACTGCCTGGTGATCCCCTATGGCGGTGGCACCTCGGTGGCCGGCCACATCAACCCGCCGGCGTCCGACAAGGCGGTGCTCACCGTTTCCCTGGAGCACATGAACCGCCTGCTGGAGCTGGACGAGCAGAGCCTGATCGCCACCTTCGGCCCTGGCGCCAACGGCCCGCAGGTGGAAAGCCAGCTGCGCGCCCGTGGCTACACCCTGGGGCACTTCCCGCAGTCCTGGGAACTCTCCACCCTCGGTGGCTGGGTCGCCAGTCGCTCCAGCGGGCAGCAGTCGCTGCGCTACGGGCGCATCGAGCAGCTGTTCGCCGGCGGCACCCTGGAAACCTTCGCCGGCAGCCTGGAGATCCCGACCTTCCCGGCTTCCTCCGCCGGCCCGGACCTGCGCGAAGTGGTGATGGGTTCCGAAGGCCGCTTCGGCATTCTTTCGTCGGTGAAGGTACGGATCACGCGTATCGCCGAGGACGAGCGCTTCTACGCGGTGTTCCTGCCGTCCTGGGAGCAGGCGCTGGAAGGCATCCGCACCCTGGTGCAGGCGCGCGTACCGCTGTCCATGCTGCGCCTGTCCAACGCGGTGGAAACCACCACCCAGCTCGCGCTGGCCGGCCATCCGGGGCAGATCGCCTGGCTGGAGCGCTACCTGAAGCTGCGCGGCGCGGCCGAGGGCAAGTGCATGCTGACCTTTGGCGTCACCGGTGACCGCGCGCAAAACGCTACCTCGCTGCGTGCCGCGCGGCGCATTCTCAAGGCCTTTGGCGGCGTGTTCACCGGCACCCTGCTGGGCAGGAAGTGGGCACAGAACCGCTTCCGCTTCCCTTACCTGCGCGAGGCGCTGTGGCAGAACGGCTACGTGGTCGACACCCTGGAAACCGCCACCGACTGGTCCAATGTCGACAACCTGCTGAACCGCATCGAAACCAGCCTGCGCGACGGTCTGGCCGCCGAGGGCGAGCGCGTGCACGTGTTCACCCACCTGTCGCACGTCTATGGCGAAGGCTCGAGCATCTACACCACCTACGTGTTCCGCCCGGCGGCCAGCTATGCCCAGACACACGAGCGCTGGCGCAAGCTCAAGCACGCGGCCAGCCAGACCATCGCCAACAACCGCGGCACCATCAGCCACCAGCACGGCGTGGGCAAGGACCACGCGCCCTACCTGCCGGTGGAGAAAGGCCCGCTGGGCATGGCCGCGATCAAGGCGCTGGCCGGGCATTTCGACCCGTCCGGCCGGCTCAACCCCGGCACGTTGCTGCAGGACTGAGCCCATGGCCTGGAATGCAGCGTGGCGCGCCGAAGCGTTGCCGGAACTGGTGGCGCGCGACTGGGACCTGATCGTGGTCGGCGGCGGCATCACCGGCGCCGGCATCCTGCGTGAAGCCGCTCGGCGCGGCTGGCGCTGCCTGCTGGTGGAACAGCGCGACTTCGCCTGGGGCACCTCCAGCCGCTCGTCGAAGATGGTCCACGGCGGCCTGCGCTACATCGCCAAGGGCCAGTTCGGCCTGACCCGCGATTCGGTGCGCGAGCGCCAGCGCCTGCTGGGCGAGGCCCCGGGGCTGGTCGATCCGCTGAGCTTCATCATGCCGCACTACCGGGACGGCTTCCCCGGCCCGCGGGTGTTCGGCACGCTGCTGTCGCTGTACGACGCGCTGGCGGGGCGACGCAACCACCTGTTCTATCGCCTGGAGGAACTGCGCTACCTGGCGCCGGGCCTGAAGGAAGACCGCCTGCTGGGCGGTACCCGCTTCCAGGACGCGGTGACCGATGACGCGCGCCTGGTGATGCGGGTGCTCGGTGAAGCGCGCGCCGAGGGTGGTGAAGCGCTGAATGGCCTGAAGGTGGTCGAACTGGATCGCCGCGGCGGACGCGTGCAGGGCCTGGTCGCCGAGGACAGTGTGAGCGGCGAACGCTTCACCATCCGCGCCCGTGCCGTGGCGCTGGCTACCGGCGCCTGGGCCGATACCCTGCGGCAGAAGCAGGGCAGCGAGCACATCCGCCCGCTGCGCGGCAGCCATCTGTTGATTCCGGCTTGGCGCCTGCCGGTCGCCCACGCCTTCAGCTTCATGCACGGGCAGGACAAGCGCCCGGTGTTCGTCTTCCCCTGGGAAGGCGCGACCGTGGTCGGCACCACCGATCTGGATCACCGCGACACGCTGGACGACGATGCCGCCATCAGCCGCGAGGAAGTGGACTACCTGCTGGCGGCCTGCGCGCAGCAATTCCCGTCCGCCCAAATCAGCGCGGCGGATGTGCGCTCCACCTGGGCCGGCGTGCGCCCGGTGGTCAGCGATGGCGCGCCATCGCTCAAACCCTCGGACGAGAAGCGCGAACATGCGCTGTGGGTCGAGCCCGGCTGCGTGACCCTGGCCGGCGGCAAGCTCACCACCTTCCGCCTGCTGGCGCTGGAGGTGCTCGCGGCCTGCGCACCGATGCTGGAGCGCCCGCTGGAACCCGCCGGCGAGAAGGTCTTCGAGCCGGTGGCAACGATCGACCTGCCAGAGCTCACCGCACCACAGAAACGACGCCTGAGCGGTCGCCATGGCCGTGCGCTGCCGGAGCTTGCGCGTCTGTTGAAAACCCTGGGCGCTGGAAGCATCGGCGACACCGAGTGTCTCTGGGCCGAGCTGGCCTGGGCTGCCGAGGGCGAACTGGTTCTGCACCTGGATGACCTGCTGCTGCGTCGCACCCGTATCGGCCTGCTGCTGGCCGACGGCGCCGCGGCCGAGCTGCCGAAGATCCGCGCACTGTGCCAGCCACGCCTGGGCTGGGACGACGCGCGCTGGAAACGCGAAGAACAGGATTATCTGGCCTTGTGGCGTCGCTGCTACAGCCTGCCGCACTGACCGCGGCCCCCTGGAACGAGAGCCCCATGGATAACAACAACTACCTGCTGGCCATCGACAACGGCACCCAGAGCGTGCGCGCGCTGCTCTTCGATCTCCAGGGCAACCTGGTGGGCAAGGGCAAGGTCGAGCTGGAAGCCTATTTTTCCTCGCAGCCCGGCTGGGCCGAGCAACATCCGGATTACTACTGGGAGCAGTTGGGCGAAGCCTGCAAACGCCTGTGGGCCAGTGTGGACATCGACCGCAGCCGCATCCGTGGCGTCTCGCTGACGACCCAGCGCGGCACGGTGATCCACGTCGACGAAGCCGGCCAGGCGCTGCGCCCGGCGATCATCTGGCTGGACCAGCGCCGCGCCGAACTGGGCGACCCGATCAAGGGGCCCTGGGGCTGGCTGTTCAAGCTGGTGGGCGCGCAGGGCGCGGTGGACTACTTCCGCACCCAGGCCGAAGTGAACTGGGTCGCCCAGCAGCAGCCGGATATCCACCAGCGCACGCACAAGGTGCTGCTGCTTTCCGGCTTCCTCACCCAGCGCCTTTGCGGGCGCTACGTGGACTCGGTGGCGTGCAGCGTTGCCTACCTGCCGTTCGACTACAAGAAGCTGCAATGGGCCGCGCCGCGCGACTGGAAGTGGCAGGCGCTGGACGTGCGCCGCGAGCAGCTGCCGGAGCTGTTCAAACCCGGCGAGAAGCTGGGCGAGATCACTGCCGAGGCCAGCCGCCTGACTGGCATTCCCGAAGGATTGCCGCTGATCGCCGCAGGCGCCGACAAGGCCTGCGAGGTACTTGGCGCGGGTGCCATCGACCCGACGGTGGCCTGCCTGTCCTACGGCACCACCGCGACCATCAACACCACCCGTTCGCGCTACCTGGAGACCATCCCGCTGATCCCGCCGTACCCGGCGGCCATCCCCGATCACTTCAATACCGAGGTGATGATCTACCGCGGTTTCTGGATGGTCAGCTGGTTCAAGCGCGAGTTCGGCCTGCGCGAAATGCAGCGTGCCGCCGAGCTGGGCGTGGAGCCGGAAAAACTGTTCGACGAACTGGTCAACAGCGTGCCCGCCGGCTCCATGGGCCTGATGCTGCAACCCTACTGGACGCCGGGCATCCGCGAGCCGGGGCTGGAGGCCAAGGGCTCGATCATCGGCTTCGGCGACGTGCACACCCGCGCGCACATCTACCGCGCCATCCTCGAAGGCCTGGCCTATGCGCTGCGCCAGGGCAAGGAGCGCATCGAGAAGCGCTCCGGCACCCGCATCCAGCGCCTGCGCGTGGCGGGTGGCGGTTCGCAGAGCGACGCGGCGATGCAGCTCACCGCCGACATCTTCGGCCTGCCGGCGGAGCGCCCGCACGTCTACGAAGCTTCCGGCCTGGGCGCGGCCATCGACTGCGCGGTGGGGCTGGGACTCTATCCGGACTTCACCCGCGCCATCGCTGCCATGACCCGCGTCGGCGATGTCTTCCACCCGCGCCCCGAGGCGCAGCGCACCTACGAACGGCTGTACAACGAGGTCTACCAGCGCATGTACAAGCAGCTCAAGCCGCTGTACCAGAGCATCCGCGAGATCACCGGCTATCCGGCCTGAGCGGCAAATTAAGTTTGAGGAAATTTCCTCCCGCTAGTCTGAGTCCATATCCAGTGGCTCAACCGGGAGGACCCCACCATGACGCAACCCAAGGCCCTGCTGATCCTGCATGGCAAGCAAGCTGCCAACGACGAGGTGCGCGCCGCCGTGCTGGCCACGCGCGAGGCGGGGCGAGAGCTGGATGTCAGGGTGACCTGGGAGGGCGGCGACGCCCGGCGCCTGGTGGAGGAGGGGCTGGCTGCGGGCTACACGACGCTGATTGCCGGCGGTGGAGACGGCACCGTGCGCGATGTCGCCGAGGCGCTGGCCCAGGCCGGCGGTCAGGCCAGCCTGGCGATCCTGCCGCTGGGCACCGCCAACGAC